>NZ_JBDJPF010000078.1:0-24071 GCF_054957865.1 Streptomyces xingningensis | reverse complement strand
GCGCGGGGGGGTGGTGTGGTGTTGTGCGGTCATTCAACCACCACAAACCACCTCCAAAACCCCCCGGTGGGGGGGGGGTGGTGTGTTTGTGGGCGGGGGGCTGGCGTGTGTGGGGGTTGCTTTGGGGGCGGTGGTTTTGGGTGTTGGCCGCGCGGAGCTTGCCGGGGGGCGGGGGGGGGGATCCGGCCCCCCCGGCCGCCCTCGGGGGGGGCGTGGGCCGCGGCGGCCGCCGCCCAACGCCGCAGCTCGGCGTCGTTGGGCAGCAGCACCACCTCGTGCGCGTGGGCGCGCCGGATCGCCTGGACCAGCTCGCCGCTGGCGGGCGGCTCCCCCGGCCGCGCGGCCACCACGGTCGCTCCGGCCTCGGCGCACAGCCGGGCCAGCCCTTCGCCGGGCACCACCGCCACGGCGGCCCGCTGCACCCGCTCGCGGGTGCGGGTGCGCTCCTCGGTGGCGCCGCCGAAGTGGGTGATACGGACGCGGTACGGGCGCCCGGCCTCGATGCCCGCCTCGACCGCGGCCCCGGCGTCGTCCACGTGCACATGCACGTTCCACAGCCCGTCGCCGCCGACCACCACCAGCGATTCGCCCAGCGCGTCCAGCCGGGTCCGCAGCCGGGCGACCGCGTCGTCGCCGGCCTCCAGCAGATAGATCACCTCGAAGGCGGGCCCGGCGCCGGGGACACCCCCGAGGTCGGCGGGGCAGCGTTCGGCCCGCCAGGCGCCGGTGGCCGGGCCCTCGCCGGGCGCCGGGGCGCCGCCCGCGAGGGCGCCGGAGAGCGCGCCCAGCACCTCGACCAGGCCCTTGCCGCCCGCATCGACCACTCCGGCCCGGCCCAGCACCGCCAGCTGGCCGGGGGTCGCCGCCAGGGCGGTACGGGCGCCCTCGTACGCCGCGCGGGCCACCGCCGTACCGTCGTCGCCCGGCACCGCCGTCGCGGCCTCGGCGGCGGCCGTCGCGACCGTGAGGATGGTGCCCTCCACCGGGCGGGCCACCCCCTCGTAGGCGGACTCGACCGCGCGCCGCAGGGCGGCCCCGATCGCGCCGCCGGCGCCCCGGTGACGCTCGTCACCGGCGGCCGCCAGCACCTCGGCCATGCCGCGCAGCAGCTGCGCCAGGATGGTGCCGGAGTTGCCGCGGGCCCCTATCAGCGCGCCGTGGGCCATGGCCCGTACGGCCTCGGGCAGGCCGGGGCGGGAGCCGGGTCCGGCGGTGGCATGGCCCTCGAAGACGGCCTCGACGGCCCGGGCGGCGGATTCGACGGTCAGATAGAGGTTGGTTCCGGTGTCGCCGTCCGCGACCGGGTAGACGTTGATCGCGTCGATCTCCTCGCGGGCCCGGCCGAGCGCCTCCAGCGCCAGGGCGCACCAGGCACGTACCGCGGCGGCGTCGAGGGGGCGCCCCCGGACGAAGTCCGGGGAAGAGTGCGGCACCTGTGACCTCCTGGGACTGGGGCGATGGGGGCACAGTAGTCGGGCCGGGAGGCCCGGCGGACGGGCCGGGCGGGATCCGGGCCGGTCATGGTAGTTTCGTTGTCCGGGAGCGGTCGTTGTATGCTGCTCCGGTTGCCTGATGAGAATCAGGCCATCTCCCTGAACCGCCGGTCACTCACTGGGATCTCGGCGCGCAGGGATTCACCGTACGTGCCTGTCGTCCCTGCGTGAGCGGGGGTGACCCGTCTTTGGAGTAACCCGTGGCTGCCAACTGCGACGTCTGCGGCAAGGGGCCGGGCTTCGGCAACAGCATCTCGCACTCGCACCGCCGTACCTCCCGCCGTTGGAACCCCAACATTCAGCGGGTGCGTGCCAAGGTCGGTGCGACGCCGAAGCGGCTCAACGTCTGCACCTCGTGCATCAAGGCCGGCAAGGTCTCGCGCTAACAGCGAGGTCTGTCCCGCGTCAGCGGGGGTGATCCGGTCTCGCGCCAGTCGCGCAGCCCCACCCGGTTGCTGGAGCCGGTCCCTTCCCGGGACCGGCTTTTCGCATGCCCGGAACCGGCCCGCACCGGAACCGGCCCGCAATCGGTTCAGCGGCCCCTGAGCGCCCACCCGTGGTCCACCGGCCCGATCCCCGCACCCAGCGGGAAACCGGCGGCGATGGCCCCGGTGACATATTCCTTGGCCGTGGCCACCGCGTCCGGCACCGAGCGCCCCTTCGCCAGCTCCGCGGCGATCGCGCTCGCCAGGGTACAGCCGGTGCCGTGGGTATGGCGGTTGGCATGGCGCGGTGCCCGCAGCCAGTGCTCCTCGGCGCCGTCCGTCAGCAGGTCCACGGCCTCGCTCCCGGCCGCCAGATGCCCGCCCTTGATCAGCGCCCAGCGCGGCCCGTGGGACAGCACCGCGGCGGCCGCCCGGCGCAGACCGGCCTCCGTGGCGACCCGTACGCCGGTGAGCCAGGCGACCTCGTCCAGGTTGGGGGTGGCGACCGTGGCGACGGGCAGCAGTCTGGTCCGGACCGCGTCCAGCGCGGAGGCGGCCAGCAGTGGGTCGCCGTGCTTGGAGATGCCCACGGGGTCGACCACCACGGGCGCGTCCACGCCCGCGAGCAGGGTGGCGACGGTCTCCACCAGCTCGGCGGAGGCGAGCATGCCGGTCTTGACGGCCTGGACCCCGATGTCGTCGACGACGCTGTGGAACTGGGCCCGTACCACCGCCGCGGGCAGCGGCCAGGCGCCCTGCACACCACGGGAGTTCTGCGCCGTCACCGCCGTGACCACGCTCATCCCGTGCGCCCCGAGGGCGAGCATGGTCTTGAGGTCGGCCTGGATGCCCGCACCCCCGCCGGAGTCGGAGCCGGCGACGGTCAGCACGCGGGGAGGTGACGGAGATATCGCGGTCGTCGGCATGGTGGCGAATCTACCGGCTCACTCCTCGGGCTCCTGGTCCCCGAAGTGGTCCCAGCCGCTCGACCGGTCCCAGGGTGCGCCGTCCACCGTCACCTGGGGCAGCGCGGAAGGGTTGACCACCTCGCCGATGATCTTCCAGCGTGCCGGAAGCTTGACGTCCGCCGGGAAGGTGGCCACGATCGCGTGGTCCTCGCCCCCGGTCAGCACCCACTGCAGCGGGTCGACGCCGACGGCCTGCCCGATGTCCGACATCTGCGTCGGCACATCGATTGCGGCCGTGCGCAGGTCGATGCGGACCTTGCTGGCCTCCGCGATGTGCCCGAGGTCGGCGATGAGGCCGTCGCTGACGTCGGTCATCGCGGTGGCCCCGAGCGAGGCCGCGGCCGGTCCGGCGTGGTACGGCGGTTCGGGCCGCCGGTGGGCCTCGACGAAGGCGCGCGGCGAGCGGAAGCCCCGGGAGAGCACCGCGAGCCCGGCCGCCGACCAGCCCAGCCAGCCGGTGACCGCGACCACGTCGCCCGGCTGGGCACCGGCCCGGGTGACCGGCTCATGGTTGCGCAGGTCGCCCAGGGCCGTGATGGCGACGGTGATCGTCTCACCGCGCACCACGTCCCCGCCGACCACCGCGGCCCCCGCGACCTGGCACTCGTCACGGATGCCGTCCATCAGCTCGACGGGCCAGGTGGCGGGCAGTTCGGCCGGGACGACGAGCGCGAGCAGCACGGCGGTGGGGACCGCGCCCATGGCGGCGATGTCGGCGAGGTTCTGCGCCGCGGCCTTGCGGCCGACGTCATAGGCGGTGGACCAGTCGCGGCGGAAGTGCCGCCCCTCCAGCAGCACGTCCGTACTGGCCACCACCCGCCGGTCGGGCGCCGCGACCACCGCGGCGTCGTCCCCCGGCCCCAGCCGGACCGCCGGTGTGGTGGTGAGCCGGGAGGTCAGCTCCTTGATGAGCCCGAACTCCCCCAACTCGCCGACGGTGCCTTTCACAGCGCTCCTCCTCGGAGTCTCGGTTTGCACGTGATCCGCGCCGCGCAGGCCGCGCGGGTCTCCCCGTGTCGTACGGCGGCGCGGTACGGTGGCGTCTCTTCTCCCCACATGATCCTCGTAGCCGCCCTGGAGGTTCCGTGGTACAGGCGTACATCCTGATCCAGACCGAGGTCGGCAAGGCGTCGACCGTGGCCGAAGTCATCTCGAAGATCACAGGAGTGATCCAGGCCGAGGACGTCACCGGTCCCTATGACGTCATCGTCCGCGCCCAGGCCGACACCGTGGACGCGCTCGGTCGCATGGTGGTCGCCAAGGTCCAGCAGGTCGAGGGCATCACCCGCACCCTGACCTGCCCGGTGGTCCACCTCTAGTCCCCCCGTATGCTCGGCCGGTGAAGTCTTCGCTCCACCGGCCCCTCGGCCTGTCCGCCGTGGCCCTGCTGCTGACGGCCGTGGCCTGCTCGGCCCCGGGCGAGCCCGCGGCGCCGGCGGCACCCACGCCGCCGGCCGCCGAGGCCGCGTTCTGCCGGGCGCTGCACAAGGAACTGCCGGGGACCGTGGACGGCCGCGAGCGGCACGACCCGGTTCCTGCTTCGGACTTTACCGCCGCCTGGGGCGGCCGTCCGGCGATCGTCCTGCGCTGCGGGGTCCCGAAGCCGAAGCTGCTGCAGCACAACCCGGCCGCGGACGCGGCGGAGATCGACGGAGTCGACTGGCTGCCCGAGAAGCAGCCCGACGGCAGCGTCCGCTGCACCACCACCCTGCGCGAGGCCTGGGTCGAGGTGACGCTGCCGAAGCAGGTCACCGGCGGCGTCGGCGACATCGGTGCGCTGGCCGACCTCGCCGACGCCGTCAGGAAGACGATCCCCGAAGGGATCATCTCCTAGCGCAGGCCCGTCGGGCGGCGCAGCGCCGCCTGGATCAGCCGGTCCACCAGCTCCGGGTAACCGACCCCGCTCTCCTGCCACATGCGCGGGTACATGGAGATGGGCGTGAAACCGGGCATGGTGTTGATCTCGTTGATGACGAACTCGCCGTCCTCGGTGAGGAAGAAGTCCGCGCGCACCAGCCCTTCGCAGGACGTCGCCTCAAAGGCCTGCACGGCCAGTTCCTGCACCCGGCGCGTCTCGTCCTCGGTCAGCGGCGCGGGCACGATGCCGGAGGCGGAGTCGATGTACTTGGCCTCGAAGTCGTAGAAGTCGTGCGACTGGACCGGCGGGATCTCGGCGGGCACGCTGGCCCGCGGCCCGTCCTCGAACTCCAGCACCCCGCACTCGATCTCGCGGCCGCGCAACAACGATTCGACCAGGATCTTGGGATCGTGGCGCTGTGCCTCGGCGATGGCCTCGTCCAGGCCGGAGAGGTCGTCGACCTTGGTGATGCCGATGGACGAACCGGCGCGCGCGGGCTTGACGAAGACCGGCCAGCCGTGTTCGCCGGCGAAGTCCACGATCTTCTTCCGGGCGGCGGCGGGATCGCCCTGCCATTCGCGGGGGCGGATCACCATATACGGGCCGACCGGCAGCCCGTAGGAGATGAAGATCCGCTTCATGTACTCCTTGTCCTGGCCGACGGCCGAGGCGAGCACGCCCGCGCCGACATAGGGGATGCCCGCGAGGTCGAGCATGCCCTGGAGGGTGCCGTCCTCGCCGTACGGGCCGTGCAGCATCGGGAAGACCACGTCGACTTCGCCGAGCGCCTTGGGCACGGAGCCGGGTTCGCTGTAGACGACCTCGCGGTTGGCGGGGGCGACCGGCAGCACCACTTCCCCCTCGGCCGATTCGGCGAGCTGCTCCACGCTCGGCAGCGCTCGGTCGGCGATGGCCATCCGCTCGGGGTCGTCGGCCGTGAGGGCCCAACGGCCGTCGGTGGTAATGCCGATCGGCAGCACGTCGTACTTGGTGCGGTCGATGGCGCGCAGCACGGCGCCGGCGGTGACCACGGAGATCGCGTGCTCGGAACTGCGACCGCCGAAGACGACCGCGACACGCGGCTTCCGGTCAGGGCTCTGGGAGGAGGTCTCGCTGCTCATATCGGCTTGAGACTACCTGGTGGGCCGTCGGCAACGGCCCGAGGTTCAGTGCCGCTCGGGCTTGGCGCTGCGCGACATCAGCTCCTTGAGGGCCGCCATGGGGGATTTGCCCTCGTGCACGATGCCCACCACGGTCTCGGTGATCGGCATGTCCACCCGGTGACGGCGGGCCAGATCCAGCACGGATTCACAGGACTTGACGCCCTCGGCGGTCTGTTTGGTGGTGGCGATGGTCTCGGCGAGGGTCATGCCCCGGCCGAGGTTGGTGCCGAAGGTGTGGTTGCGGGAGAGCGGCGAGGAGCAGGTCGCGACGAGGTCGCCCATCCCGGCCAGCCCGGCGAAGGTGTGCGCGTCGGCGCCCATCGCCAGCCCCAGCCGGGTGGTCTCGGCCAGGCCGCGGGTGATGAGCGAGGCCTTGGCGTTGTCCCCGAGCCCCATGCCGTCGGCGATGCCCACGGCGAGGGCGATGACGTTCTTGACGGCGCCGCCGAGTTCACAGCCGACCACATCGGTGTTGGTGTACGGGCGGAAGTACGCGGTGTGGCAGGCGGCCTGGAGCCGCTTGGCGACGGCCTCGTCGCGGCAGGCGACGACGGCCGCGGCGGGCTGCCGGGCGGCGATCTCCTTGGCCAGGTTGGGACCGGTGAGCACCGCGACCCGGTCCGGTGTGACCTTGGCGACCTCCTCGATGACCTCGCTCATCCGCTTGGCGGTGCCGAGTTCGACGCCCTTCATCAGGGAGACCAGCACGGTGTCCGCGGCGAGCAGGGGTGCCCAGGCGGTGAGGTTGCCGCGCAGCGTCTGGGAGGGCACGGCGAGTACGGTGAACTCCGCGTCCCGCGCCGCCTCGGCGGGATCGGTGGTGGCCCGTACGGCCGCCGGGAGTTCGACGCCGGGCAGGTAGTCGGGGTTGGTGCGGCCGGTGTTGAGGGCCTCCACCAGCTCGGCCCGGCGGCCCCACATGGTCACCCGGCAGCCCGCGTCGGCGAGCACCATGGCGAAGGCCGTGCCCCAGGAGCCGGTGCCGAAGACGGCGCAGCGCGTCACTTGGAGTCCTCCTGTGCCTTCCGGCGGGCGGCGGCACGGGCCTTCCGGTGGTTGTACGGTTCTGCGGGGGCGGGCTCGCCCCGGAGTTCGGCGAGGAGTTCGGTGATCGCGGCCATGATCTTGTCGGTGACCTCGCGCAGCACCTCGGCGGTCGGATCCTTGCCGTAGTACGCCGAGAGGTCGACCGGCGGGCCAGCCAGCACCCTGAACGTCTTGCGGGGGAAGAGCCGCAGCTTCTTCTCCTTGGCGTACGGCGGCATCGCCTGGTGGGCTCCCCACTGGGCGACCGGAATCACCGGGGCCTTGGTGAGCAGGGCGACGCGGGCGGCTCCGGTCTTGCCCTCCATGGGCCACAGACCGGGGTCGCGGGTCAGGGTGCCCTCGGGGTAGAAGGCCACGCACTCGCCCTTGTTGATGGCCTCGACGGCGGCCCGGAAGGCGGTGGCGGCGTCGGTGGTCTCGCGGTAGACGGGGATCTGCCCGGTCCCGCGCAGTACCGCCCCGACCAGGCTGCCCTTGAAGAGGCCGGCCTTGGCCAGGAAGCGGGGCACGCGCCCGGTGTTGTACTGGTAGTGGGCGTATGCCAGCGGGTCCAGATAGGAGTTGTGGTTGACCGCGGTAATAAATCCGCCGTCGGCCGGAATGTGCTCCATTCCCCGCCAGTCCCGCTTGAACAGAACCACGAGTGGCGGTTTCAGCACCACTGCCGTAAAGCGGTACCAGAAGCCGATTCTGTGGCGGGACACTCGGACACCCTTCTGCCGGGACATGGAAGCTTCCGCGGGTCTGTAGCTCACCCGGGAGCCGGACAAGTGTCGCCCCAGATACCCGGTCTGTCGAGAACACCGTAACCCTGTGCTCTGCGGGGGGCCGCGGCAGCGGGTGACAATGCGGGTGACAATGGGGCCGACACGAGGAGAGGGGGCGCAGGGTGGCCTGGAGCCTGGTGGTGCCGCTGAAATCGCTGGCCGTGGCCAAGAGCCGCCTCGCACGGACCGCGGTGGCCGCCCCACGGTCCGCGCTGGCGCTGGCCTTCGCCCTGGACACCGTCGATGCAGCGCTGGCCTGTGGGTCCGTGCGGGATGTGGCGGTCGTCACGAACGATCTGCTGGCCAGGGCGGAACTCTCCGCGCTCGGCGCGTGGACGGTGGCCGAGCCACCGGGCGGCGGGCTGAACGCGGCGCTCTCGCACGGGGCCCGTGCCGTTCGGGCACGGTGGCCGCACTCGGCGGTCGCCACCCTCAACGCGGATCTCCCGGCGCTGCGTCCGGCCGAACTCGGGCGGGTGCTCGATTCCGCCGCCGAATTTCCGCGCGCATTTCTCGCCGATGCGGCGGGAATCGGAACGACGCTGCTCGCGGCGGCTCCCGGAAATGCTTTGGAGCCGGCGTTCGAAGGGCACTCACGCGCCCGGCACCGTGCTTCCGGAGCACGGGAAATCGAGCTGGCGGGGGTCGAATCCGTGCGCCAGGACGTGGACACCGAGGCGGATTTGCGGGTGGCCCTGGCACTCGGCGTGGGTCCCCGGACGGCGGCCGCGGCCGGCGGCGCCCGCGCCGGCCGCCCCTGACGCGGCCCCAGTGCCGCGTCAGCCGGGGTTCGCCCCGTCGTGACGCCCGGCACGCCCTCTCGCCGCACCGGCCGAAAGCCCAAGTACGTCCAAGTACGTCCAGTACGAGTCTTCCGGCCGGCACGCCGAGAGCACGCACCGGACGCCGCTCCTTACGGGCAAACCCCGGCTGACGCGGCACTGGCTAAGCTTCCGGCATGCAGGCCACCGCGTACACCTACGACCCTCGGACCCGCTCCGGGAGCGTGCTCCTGGACGACGGCACCCCGGTGCCGTTCGACGCCGCCGCCTTCGACGCGGGCGGTCTGCGGCTGCTGCGTCCCGGGCAACGGGTGCGCATCGAATGCGAAGGGCCCGACACCGCGGAGGTCCCTGAAGGGGCCTCCGGGAAAGGGGCGCAGGGCCTCCGGGTGACCCTGGTGACGCTCTCGACCCTCTGAAGGCCGCTACGGGCGCCCACGGGGCGTACAACACCCTTGGTGCTGCCCTCCACATGCCGCGGGCCGGGCTCCCCGGAGGGAGCCCGGCCCGGCGCATGACGCCGTTCGCTGCCGTTACTTCTTCTTGGCGGCGGCCTTCTTGGCGGTGGTCTTGCGCGTGGTGGTCTTGCGCGCGGTGGCCTTCTTGGCGGGAGCGGTCTTCTTCGCCACCGCCTTCTTGGCGGCGGCCTTCTTCGCCGTCACCGTCTTCTTGGCGGCCGCCTTCTTGGCGGTGACGGCCTTCTTGGCGGTGGTCTTCTTCGCGGTGACCTTCTTGGCCGTGGTCTTCTTCATCGCCGCCTTCTTGGCGGTGACGGCCTTCTTCGCCGCCGTCTTCTTCGCGGTGGCCTTCTTCGCCGCCGCCTTGACGGTGGCCTTGCCGCCCGAAAGGCTGCCCTTGGGCGCCTTCTTCACCGCGACCTCGCCGCCCTTCGGCAGCTTCTTCGTGCCGGCCACCAGGTCCTTGAAGCCCTGGCCCGCGCGGAAGCGCGGCACCGAGGTCTTCTTGACCCGCACGCGCTCACCGGTCTGCGGGTTGCGGGCGTAACGGGCCGGGCGGTCAACCTTCTCGAACGAGCCGAAGCCGGTGACCGAAACCCGGTCACCGGCAACAACCGCACGGACAACGGCGTCGAGTACCGCGTCGACAGCGTCCGAGGCCTGCTGACGGCCACCGAGCTTGTCGGCAATCGCTTCAACGAGCTGCGCCTTGTTCACGTCTTCCCCTTCGGAGACTTCGCTGGAATTGTTCCAGCCTTTTCGCACATTAGGCAGATATATACCGCAAATCAAACACGAAACGGTCTAATCACCCTTGTGCCGCAACGAACCCGACCCATCACGGAGTTCCGTCGGTGCCGCGTTCTGAAGGGAAACGGCCCTCGTCGAGGTCGTTCATCAGCCGGTCCAGACGCATTGCCGCGTCTGAGAGATCGTGCTTCGCCACGGCCGTGATGGCCAGCAGCTTCCGGGACAGCGCCACCCGTACGCCCTCCGGGACTTGCAGTGCGCGCACCCGTGAGTGCGCTTCTTTGAGTTGGTCGGCGACGAGCCGGTAGAGCTCGAGTTGGCTGTCGCGTCCCATGCACCGATTGTGCCATCTGAGGCGAGTTGTCGCCTCACGGGGCCTCAACAGAGTGATGCGCCCCTTGTCCGCAGACAAGGGGCGCATCATGTCAAACCCTGGGTGAGCAGTGAAAATCCGGGGTCGCACAGCGGTGGCGCGGTGGGCCGAACGGGCGTGAAAACCCGCTTCAGATCAGGGCGGTGGAGGGCTTGAAGGAGGGCCGACGGGCCTCGTACGCGGCGATGTCCGCCTCGCGCCGGAGGGTGAGTCCGATGTCGTCCAGCCCCTCCAGGAGCCGCCACCGGGCGTTCTCGTCAAGCTCAAAATCAGCCGTGATGCCCTCGGCCCGAACCTGACGGGCGACGAGGTCCACCGTCACCGGCACGGTGGGGTCCGCCTCGGTCAGCGCCCACAGCTCATCGATGGTCCGCTGCGGCAGGACGACCGTCAGCAGACCGTTCTTGAGCGAGTTGCCGCGGAAGATGTCGGCGAAGCGGGCCGAGACAACGGCCTTGAACCCGTAGTTCTGCAGGGCCCAGACCGCGTGTTCGCGAGAGGAGCCGGTGCCGAAGTCGGGGCCGGCCACCAGGACCGAGGCGCCCGCGCGCTCGGGCCGGTTGAGCACGAACTCCGGGTCCTTGCGCCAGGCCTCGAAGAGGCCGTCCTCAAATCCGTCGCGGGTGACCTTCTTCAGCCAGTGCGCCGGGATGATCTGGTCGGTGTCCACATTGCTCCGGCGCAGCGGGACGGCCCGGCCGGTGTGGGTGGTGAAAGCTTCCATGGTGCTTGCTCCTTCCCTCTTCGCCGCCTCGGGGGCTGCGGTAGGGTGCTCTGCGCGATCAGGCCGCCAGGACGGGGTCGGTGGTGAGGTCGGCGGGTGAGGCCAAATGGCCCAGCACCGCGGTGGCGGCGGCGACCTGGGGCGACACCAGGTGGGTACGGCCGCCCTTCCCCTGCCTGCCTTCGAAGTTGCGGTTGGAGGTCGACGCGGACCGCTCGCCCGGCGCGAGTTGGTCGGGGTTCATGCCCAGGCACATCGAACAGCCGGCGTGCCGCCACTCGGCCCCGGCGGTGGTGAACACCTTGTCCAGGCCCTCCTCGACGGCCTGCAGTGCCACGCGTACGGAGCCGGGGACGACCAGCATCCGGACCCCGTCGGCGACCTGCCGGCCGTGCAACACGGCGGCCGCGGCCCGCAGGTCCTCGATCCGGCCATTGGTGCAGGAGCCCACGAAGACGGTGTCCACCCGGATCTCCCGCAGCGCCTGACCCGCCGTCAACCCCATGTATTCCAGGGCCTTTTCGGCGGCAAAGCGGTCCGAGGGGTCCGGGTACGAGGCCGGGTCGGGAACCGTGGCGGACAGCGGGGCGCCCTGCCCCGGGTTGGTGCCCCAGGTGACGAACGGGGAGAGCCCGGCCGCGTCGATGACCACTTCGCGGTCGAAGACGGCGTCCTCGTCGGTGCGCAGGGTGCGCCAGTGGGCGACGGCCTCGTCCCAGTCGGCACCCCGGGGCGCGTGCGGACGGTCCTTGAGGTAGGCGAAGGTGGTCTCGTCGGGGGCGATCATGCCGGCCCGGGCGCCCGCCTCGATGGACATGTTGCAGACGGTCATGCGCGCCTCCATCGACAGTTTTTCGATGGCCGGGCCGCGGTATTCGATGACATGGCCCTGGCCGCCGCCGGTGCCGATCCGTGCGATGACGGCCAGGATCAGGTCCTTGGCCGTGACGCCCTCGGGGAGTTCGCCCTCGACGGTGACCGCCATCGTCCGGAACGGCGCCAGCGGCAGCGTCTGGGTGGCCAGTACATGCTCGACCTGGCTGGTGCCGATGCCGAACGCCAGCGCGCCGAAGGCGCCGTGGGTGGAGGTATGGCTGTCGCCGCAGACCACCGTGGTGCCGGGCTGGGTGAGTCCCAGTTGCGGTCCCACCACATGGACGACGCCCTGTTCCACATCGCCCAGCGGGTGCAGCCGCACCCCGAATTCGGCGCAGTTGGCGCGCAGGGTCTCCAACTGGGTGCGGGAGACCGGGTCCGCGATGGGCTTGTCGATGTCGAGGGTGGGGGTGTTGTGGTCCTCGGTGGCGATGGTCAGGTCGAGGCGGCGGACCCGGCGCCCGGCCTGGCGCAGCCCGTCGAACGCCTGCGGGCTGGTGACCTCGTGCAGCAGGTGCAGATCGATGAAGAGGAGGTCGGGCTCGCCCGCCGCGCGCGTGACGACATGGTCGTCCCAGACCTTCTCCGCGAGTGTCCGTCCCATCGCTGTCCCTCCGGCCGACGCACCGCCGGCCCATTCGATTGCCGTTGGAGTGCTGTCCGTACAGGTTGGACCCTCGCGCCAGAATATGAACTTGCGTTTCATAGTGTGAGACGCGAGGATCGTTGCATGGACAATTCAGGCGGCTCCTCGAGTGGTGTGGGCGTTCTCGACAAGGCGGCACTGGTGCTGAGCGCGCTGGAGTCCGGTCCGGCGACCCTGGCCGGGCTGGTCACCGCCACCGGGCTGGCCCGCCCGACGGCCCACCGGCTCGCGGTGGCACTGGAGCACCACCGGATGGTGGCGCGCGACATGCAGGGCCGGTTCATCCTCGGCCCCCGGCTGAGCGAGCTGGCGGCGGCGGCCGGCGAGGACCGGCTGCTGGCCACGGCGGGGCCGGTGCTCACCCATCTGCGGGATGTGACGGGCGAGAGCGCCCAGCTCTACCGGCGCCAGGGAGACATGCGCATCTGCGTGGCCGCCGCGGAACGCCTGTCCGGATTGCGGGACACCGTTCCCGTGGGCTCCACCCTGCCGATGAAGGCCGGTTCCGCCGCCCAGGTGCTGATGGCCTGGGAGGAGCCCGAGCGGCTGCACCGCGGCCTGCAGGGCGCCCGCTTCACGGCGACCGCGCTCTCCGGCGTCCGGCGCCGGGGCTGGGCCCAGTCGATCGGCGAGCGCGAGCCCGGCGTCGCCTCGGTCTCCGCCCCCGTGCGCGGCCCGTCCAACCGCGTGGTGGCGGCCGTCTCGGTCTCCGGCCCCATCGAGCGCCTGACCCGCCACCCGGGCCGCATGCACGCCCAGGCGGTCCTCGACGCGGCCGTCCGCCTCACCGAGGCGCTGCGCCGCAACGGCTGATCACCCCGCGCGGTGCGCCAGCCGCTGGGCGGCCCGTTCCCCGCGCCGGGCAACGGGCTCGACACCCCATGCCGCACCGAGCCCGAAGGCCGGCATGCCGCTGTAGAGCACCTCATACGAACCCGCCGGGACGAGGTAGGTCTCGTGCCAGATGCCGACCTTCCCCGCACTGCCGCGCGCCCGGCGGTTGAACGCCGCCCAGGCGGGGCGGTGCTCCCGCTGTCCGTCGGAGGCATAGGCGAGCAGCTTGTCCCGCGACTCCCAGTACTGGACGACGGTATGGACCCGGGGCCCGCCGGAATACAGCCGATACCCCAGCAGCCCGCTGCCCTTGTCGCGCGAGAGCTCCCTGAGCATGCGCGACATGGCGGCGAAGGCGGGAATCCAGTGGCGCACGGCACGCCACCGGTTGATGCGCATGCCGATGAGAAAGACGACCACCTCACCCTCGGCCGCCGCCGTGACCCGCCCGGCTATCGGTGCTGTATCCATGCGAAAATCCCTCCCTTTTCTTGGATAGTGGCACTATCCATGCTTGGATAATGCCACTATCCAGAGAGGGAGTGCAAGGGATGCGGCTGGCGGAATTGAGCGAGCGCAGCGGGGTGTCCACCGCCACGATCAAGTACTACCTGCGGGAGGGGCTGCTCCAGCCCGGCCGCCGGCTCTCCGCCACCCAGGCCGAGTACGGCGAGGACCAGCTGCGCCGACTGCGCCTGGTGCGGGCGCTGATCCAGATCGGCAAGGTCCCGGTGGCCGCCGCGCGCGAGGTGATCGCCGCCGCGGAGGACGAGTCACTGGACCACCACATGCGGCTCGGCGCGGCCACCTGGGCGCTGCCGTACGACGCCGGGCCCGCCGCGGACGACGCGGCGGCCGGGGCGGCACGCCGCTCGGTGGACGCGCTGCTGGAGCGGCTGGGCTGGCACTGCACACCCGGGTTCGGCGAGTACTCCCCCGCCTACCGGATGCTCGTCACCTCGGTCTCCGCGCTGGCCAGGCTGGGCTACCCCTGCGACACCGAGCATCTGCTGCCCTATGGGCGGCTCGCCGCCGAGCTGGCCGTCACCGACCTGGACCTGGTGGAGGAGCACCCCACCCGGGCCGGCCAGATCGAGGCGGCCGTCGCCCTGACCGTGCTGTACGAGCCGGTGCTGCTGAGTCTGCGCAGACTGGCACACGCGGAGGAGTCGGCCCGGCGGTTCGCCCCCGGCTAGCGGCCGTCCGGAATCCGGACGTCACAGCAGCCCGGCGTCCCGGGCGGCGCGTACGGGGCGGCGCACACCGGTCCGCACACCAGGGCGCGCCGCCGCCAGCCGGAGCCCGGGGGTCCGGTCCCAGCCGATCAGCGTGATCACCTGCATCAGCTGCGGCGCCAGGCCGGACAGCTCGACGGTGCGGTGCCGGGCGGCCCGGGCTCTGGCGAAGGTCATCAACAGCCGGAGTCCGCCCAGGTCCAGGAATTCCACCCGGGACATCTCCAGGCGCACCTCACCACGCACCGCCGCGAGGGATCGCAGGGCGTCCCTGAGCTGCCGGCACGAGGCGGCGTCGACGGCTCCCGCCAGGCGCAGCCCGGGTGGACGATGGGTAGGGACGACGACCAGTTCGGCCGGGCCGACAAGAGGATCCACTTCGACGCTCCCCGAATGAGCCGATGTCAAGGCGTCCGGCGCGGTGGACGGGCACCGGCGGAGCCGAACTCCCGCGCCGGCCGGGCCTGCTGACGCGGCAGGCGCCAACTCGCCGCCGGGCGAGGGGGATTCACCCGGTGTGCGGGGCTCGCCGCGGTCCGCGCCATGGGGATGGACCATGCGGGGAATTATGGCGCCGGGGCGAAGCCGCGAGAAGGGCGCATGGACCACTGGCCGGACAGCAAAAGATGCCCCTCGCTCATGCGAAAGGCATCTTTTCTTCTTGTACCCCCGACCGGATTCGAACCGGCGCTACTGCCTTGAGAGGGCAGCGTGCTAGGCCGCTACACAACGGGGGCCAGCTTGTTTGCAGATCGCGAAGACCAGCGCTGGGCTACCAGGACTCGAACCTAGACTAAATGAACCAGAATCACTCGTGCTGCCAATTACACCATAGCCCATGGTGTTAACCAGTACCCCCGACCGGATTCGAACCGGCGCTACCGCCTTGAGAGGGCGGCGTGCTAGGCCGCTACACAACGGGGGCCCTAGCGATCCATTCTCATCGCCTCCGAATTGAAATTCCGGATGGTGATGGATTCAGGATCTGTACCCCCGACCGGATTCGAACCGGCGCTACCGCCTTGAGAGGGCGGCGTGCTAGGCCGCTACACAACGGGGGCTAGAACACTGCATTTACCAAGAGAATATCCCCGAAAGAAATTCGCTGAATTCTCTTGCTGGGGTACCAGGACTCGAACCTAGACTAAGTGAACCAGAATCACTCGTGCTGCCAATTACACCATACCCCACCAGAACTCGACCCCCCTGAAGGGGTCTTGCTCGGCTTGCGCCCTCCGCTCCGGCCTCTCGGCCCTCCTGGGCGGCGCAGGAAGAACATTACCCGAAGGTGGACGGGGCTCCAAAACCGATAACCCGCCACAGCAGCTCAGGCAGCTCCTCAAGCCCTTCGATCCGCCACACACCGTCCGGCACGGTGTTCACCTCCGCGCCGCGCGCACGATCCAGCCACACCCCGCACAGTCCGGCCCGGTGCGCCGCGATCGCGTCGGTGTCCAGCTGATCGCCCACGTACACCACCTCGCCGGGCGGCAGCCGCAGCGCGGCGCAGGCGGCGTGGAACGCCCGGGGATCCGGCTTGGCGCAGCCCAGCCGGTCCGCGCACACCACCCGCTCGAAGTGCCGCCGCAGCCCCAGCGCACGAAGCTTGCGCTCCTGGTACACGGTGGCGGAATTGGAGAGCACCGCGTGCCGGAAGTGCGGAGTGAGGGCGTCCAGGGCGGGCCGGGCATCCGGGAAGAGGGCCCAGGCGGCCTCGTAATGACGGACGTAACGGGCGAACCAGGCATCGGCCTCCGTATTGCGGAGAGGCGCGTCCAGAAAGGCCCGCACCCGCTCACGGCGGTGCTCCCGGAAGTCGATCTCCCCGGCGAGGAAGCGCGCGAACTGCGCCTCCATCACCTCACGCCAGAGGCCGAAGGCCTGCTCCGCGGTGTCGTACCGCGACAGCAGGCCTTCGGCCTCGAGATGGCGCGCCACACCGGTCCGGTCGGACCCGGTGTAGTCGAAGAGGGTGTCGTCGACGTCCCAGAGGACGGCTCGTATTGCCATGACACCGACGGTATCCCCGTCCGGCGCCGCTACGCCGCCGACTTCGCCAGCGCCGCGTCCACCCGGGCCAGGGTGCGGTCGCGGCCCAGGATCTCGAGGGACTCAAAAAGCGGCAGGCCCACCGTGCGGCCGGTGACGGCGACGCGGACCGGGGCCTGCGCCTTGCCGAGCTTGAGACCGTGCTCCTCGCCGGCGACGACGACGGCGGCCTTGAGGGCATCGGCGTTCCACGCCGCGCCCTCGAGGTCACCCAGCTTCGCGCGGGCGGTGCGCAGCAGGGCGTCCGAGCCCTCCTTCATCGCCTTGGCCCAGGACGCCTCGTCCTCCACCGGCTGGTCGAGGAAGAGGAAGTCGACATTGGCGGTGATGTCGGAGAGGACGGTGAGGCGGGTCTGGGCCAGCGGGGCCAGTGCCGCGAAGGCATCCGCATCAAAGGCCTCGGGCGCCCAGTTGGCGTGCGGGGCCCTGAGCCAGGGGTCGCAGGCCTCGATGAACGCCTTGATGTCCAGCCGGCGGATGTGATCGGCGTTGATCGCCTCGGCCTTCTTGAGGTCGAAGCGGGCCGGGTTGGCGTTGACGTCCTCGATGTCAAAGGCCGCGACCATCTCCGCCATGGAGAAGATGTCCTGGTCGGCGGAGAGCGACCAGCCCAGCAGGGAAAGGTAGTTGAGCAGGCCCTGTGGGAGGAAGCCGCGCTCCCGGTAGAGGTTGAGGGAGGACTGCGGTTCGCGCTTGGAGAGCTTCTTGTTGCCCTCGCCCATGACATACGGCAGGTGACCGAAGCGCGGGGTGCTGCCGTTGCCGACGCCGATCTCGGCGAGTGCGGCATAGAGCGCGATCTGGCGGGGCGTCGAGGAGAGCAGGTCCTCGCCGCGCAGCACATGGGTGATCTCCATCAGCGCGTCGTCGACGGGGTTGACGAGCGTGTAGAGCGGGGCGCCGTTGGCGCGGACGATGCCGAAGTCCGGCACGTTCTCCGGGGTGAAGGTCAGCTCGCCGCGGACCAGGTCGGTGAAGGTGACCGGCTCGTCGGGCATCCGGAAGCGGACGATGGGGGTGCGGCCCTCGGCCTCGTACCCGGCGATTTGCCCGGCGGAGAGCTCACGGCACTGGCCGTCGTAGCCGGAGGGCCGGCCGGCGGCGCGGGCGGCCTCGCGGCGGGCGTCGAGTTCCTCGGTGGTGCAGTAGCACTTGTAGGCGAAGCCGCGCTCCAGCAGCCTGGCGGCGACGTCCCGGTAGATGTCCATCCGCTGCGACTGGCGGTACGGCGCGTGCGGGCCGCCGACCTCGGGGCCCTCGTCCCAGTCGAAGCCCAGCCAGCGCATCGAGTCGAGCAGCTGCTGGTACGACTCCTCCGAGTCGCGGGCCGCGTCGGTGTCCTCGATGCGGAAGACCAGGGTGCCGCCGTGGTGGCGGGCGAACGCCCAGTTGAACAGGGCGGTGCGGACCATGCCCACATGAGGGTTGCCGGTCGGGGAGGGACAGAAACGTACGCGGACGGATCCATTAGCCACGCTTGATCACCTTGTTGGTGAGAGTGCCGATGCCTTCGATGGTGACGGCGACCTCGTCGCCGACGTTCAGGGGGCCGACCCCGGCCGGGGTGCCGGTGAGGACGACATCGCCGGGGAGCAGCGTCATCGCCTCGGTGATGTGGACGATCAGCTCCTCGATGGAGCGCACCATGTCGGCGGTGCGGCCGAGCTGGCGCTGTTCGCCGTTGACGGTGCACATGATGCCGAGGTCGCCGGGGTCGAGTTCGGTCTCCACCCAGGGGCCCAGCGGGCAGGAGGTGTCGAAGCCCTTGGCCCGGGCCCACTGCTTCTCGCGCCGCTGGACGTCGCGTGCGGTGATGTCGTTGGCGCAGGTGTAGCCGAGGATGACGTCCTTGACGCGCTCGCGCGGGACCTCGCGGCACATCCGGCCGATGACCACGGCCAGTTCGGCCTCGTGGTGCAGTTCGTTGGAGAACGTGGGGTAGACGATGGGGTCGCCGGGGCCGATGACCGCGGTGGACGGCTTGAAGAAGGCGACCGGGGCCTCGGGACGCCCTTGATCGTCAACGATGGTGTTGCCCAGCTCCGCGGCGTGCTCGGCGTAGTTGCGGCCGATGGCGACGACCTTGCTGGGCAGGACGGGCGGCAGCAGCCGCACCTTGTCCAGCGGGATCTTCTGCCCGGAGCGCTCGAATTCGGCGAACGGGTGTCCCTTGATGATGTCGAGGACGGGGCCGCCTTCGGAGTTGGCGTCCCCCTCCACGACACCAAAGGCGACATTGCCTTCGAGGGAGAATCTGGCGATGCGCACGGGAAGCTGCTGCCCCTATCTGATCCGGCCGGAGTCTGACGCTCCAGGCTATCGCGGGGGGCGGGTGTGCCCCGTGCGCCGCGTGATCAACTCTGGGGCGTCCAGGACGGCGCGGTCATCAGGGTGGTGCGGCGCGGGTTGGCGGTGACGGACGGCAACTCCATGGCGTGCTCGGGACGCTCGGCCCCGGAGAGGCCCTGGGTGTCCTCGAGGTGCGCCAGCGTGGTGCGGCGCGGGTTGGCGGTCTTGCGGGAGGGCATGGTCGTCTTCACTGCGGGATGCCTCGCGTTGTCGTCATATTCGGTGCCTTGGGCCGTATATATCGGTGCCTTGGGCCGTGCAAAAGTTCAGGCTAGGCGCGCCTTTCCCCACCGATACGCCGGAAAAGCCGAGGGTCACCTGTGAGCTTGCTCACGAAGTTACCGAAAAATGCCGCGAAACAGGCACTCCACACGTCATCGCGAAACGGACATTGCAGGGCCGAACCTGACGTTCCGCTCCCGATCATGGCGACTGGGACACCGATCGACTCCCGAGCACCATTGGGGAACTCATAGGCAAATGTCCAATATTGCGGAGTGAACCCCCCACGTATCGCAACCCCATGCGCACCCACCGTCACCCCGAGTGCCGTTGTATGCACCGGCCTTGTTGACCGATCCGGCACTGTGCTGGAATTCCACGGACCGCCAGGGGGGCACCGCGGTCCCCCCACGACTCGACACCGTCCCTCCGCTCATCCGGTGGGGCGCCTGGTCCAGAGGTTGCGACGCTAGTGCAGGGACGTTTCAAGAGGGATGGCAGCGCTGCGGCGGAGCCGGAGCCGCACGGTGCGACCGACCGCGGCACGGCGGGCAGCGCCGGCGCCGATGGCGCCGCGCCGCTCGGCGGCGAGCCCGCCGCCGAGCGGCCGAAGGCGAAGGAGCCGAGCGGGCCGGGCGCACGAATAGCCCTGCGCAACTGGCGCATCAGCACCCGACTGGTCTCCCTGCTCGCCCTGCCCGTCGCCGCCGCGACGACCCTGGGCGTCCTGGCCGTCAACACCTCGCTCGACAATGTCGACCAGCTCGACCACATGAAGCTCCTCACGGAGATGACGGGCCGGGCCACCGACCTCGCGAACGCGCTCCAGGAGGAGCGCGACAAGTCGGCCGGCCCGCTGACCAAGCAGAACGACAAGGACGACGACGTCGTCGCCCCCCGGCACAAGACCGACCTGGCCATCAAGTCCTTCAAGGAGGTCACCGGCCAGGTCAAGGCCGGCGACTCGACGATGGTCGGCGTGTCCACCACCCTGGTCGACATCAGCAAGCAGCTCGACAAGATCAAGGATGTCCGGGACGGGGCGTACAAGGACTCCGAGTACATCGCCAAGTCGGTCAATGAATACGACGGCCTGATCGTCTCGTTGCTGTCCCTCTCCCAGGACATGGCCCAGGCCACCAGCAACAGCGAGATGATCTCCGCGACCCGGGCGCTGGCGGCCTTCTCCAACGCCAAGGAGTACGCCTCCATCCAGCGCGCGGTGATCAGCGCCGGTCTCGCCAACCGCCAGGGCGCCTACCTCTCCCCCAACGACCTCCAGTACGGCAAGTCCGCCCTGGACAACGAGGACGAGGCGCTCAAGCGCTTCCGCGCCATCCGCCGCGATGACAACCAGGACCTCATGGCGGCCCTCGACGGCAGCGTCGTCGAGATCACCGCGGCCGACACCTATGCCAACCGCGTGCTCACCAAGAAGGGCGCGCTGAAGGTCGACCCGATCTCCTACCGCGACTGGTACGACCGGGACAGCAACAAGCTCACCGAGATGACCAAGATCGAGAACACCCTGCTGTCCGAGATGGACCAGCAGGCCAAGTCGCTCCGGGACGACGCCAATCAGGAAGCCATCCTCAACGGTGCGCTGATCGTGCTGGTCCTCGGCATCTCGCTGGTCGGCGCGTTCGTGATGGCCCGCTCCATGGTCAAGTCGCTGCGCCGGCTCCAGGACACCGCGCAGAAGGTCGCCCAGGAGCGCCTGCCCGAGCTGGTCAAGCAGCTCTCCGAGAGCGACCCCCAGGACGTCGACACCACCGTCGAGTCCGTCGGTGTGCACAGCCGGGACGAGATCGGCAGGGTGGCCGCGGCCTTCGACGAGGTGCACCGCGAGGCGGTCCGGCTCGCCGCCGAGCAGGCCCTGCTGCGGGGCAACGTCAACGCGATGTTTACCAACCTCTCGCGCCGGAGCCAGGGCCTCATCCAGCGTCAGCTCTCGCTCATCTCCGAGCTGGAGAGCCGCGAGGCCGACCCCGACCAGCTGTCCTCGCTGTTCAAGCTCGACCACCTCGCCACCCGTATGCGCCGGAACGGCGAAAACCTCCTGGTCCTCGCCGGTGAGGAGCCCGGCCGCCGGTGGACCCGGCCGGTGCCGCTGGTCGACGTGCTGCGCGCCGCCGCCTCCGAGGTGGAGCAGTACGAGCGCATCGAGCTGACCGGAGTACCGCCGACCGAGGTGGCCGGCCGCGTCGTCAACGACCTGGTGCACCTGCTCGCCGAGCTGCTGGAGAACGCAACCTCCTTCTCCTCGCCGCAGACCAAGGTCAAGGTCACCGGTCATGCCCTGCCGGACGGGCGGGTGCTGGTCGAGATCCATGACACCGGCATCGGCCTCTCCCCCGACGACCTGGCCGCGATCAACGAGCGGCTGGCCAGCCCGCCGACCGTCGATGTCTCGGTGTCCCGGCGCATGGGCCTGTTCGTGGTCGGCCGCCTGTCCCTGCGGCACGGCATCCGCATCCAGCTGCGTCCGTCCGACTCGGGCGGCACCACCGCGCTGGTCATGCTTCCGGTGGACGTCGCCCAGGGCGGCAAGAAGCCGGCCCCGGGCGCTCCCGCGGTGCCCGGCGCCGGCGGCGCGCCGGGTGGCCCGCTGGGTTCCGCGCCCGGCCGCCCCCAGGTTCCGGGCCCCGGCCCCCGGCCCGCCCTGTCGGGCCGCAGCACCACGGCCGAACCCGCCACCACCCCCAGCGGCCTGCCGACCCGGCCGCAGCCCGGGCCCGCCCCCGGTGCGGGCGCGGGCAGCGGCTCGGGCGGCCGCAGCCTCTTCGACACCCCGCCGCGCGGCACGGACCACTCGGGCGCCGAGGGCCGCCCGCCGCTCCTGCCCCGAGGCGGCAAGGGACCCGCCGCGATCAGGCCGGTGGGCAGCGCCGGGCGCCGTCCGCAGCTGCCGACGCGGGGCGCGGCCGACGCCGACCAGCCCGGCCGCCCGGCTCCCAGCTGGGGCAGCGACCAGCCGCCGGCGACCCCCAAGGCCGCCCCGGTGGACGACTGGCCGCTGGCCTCGGACGGTTCCCCGCGGGCCGCCCAGGACACCCCGCGCGGTCATGAGGACGTGGAGAGCACCGGCCGCTTCGCCGTGCCGCCGAGCGGCGGGCCCGGCGACACCGGCGAGTTCCCCCGGCTCCCGTCGCCGGAGCGGCCCTCCCAGGCCACCGGCCAGCACCGACTCCCCGACACCACCGGCCAGTTCGCCCGCCCCGAACCGGCCGAGGCCCAGGACTCCGACACCACCGGCCGGTTCGCCCTGCCCGACGGCACCCCGCGCGGCGCCGAGCCCGACGGCACCACCGGGTTCCCCCGCCTCACCGCGGTGCCCGCGCCGGACAACAGCGCCACCGGCGAGTTCGGCGTCCCACCGGGCAACGGCCCGGGCGACACCGCCGAGTTCCCCCAGCTCCCGTCGGCGGAGCGGCCGTCCGAGGGCACCGGCCAGCACCGACTCCCCGACACCACCGGCCAGTTCGCCCTGCCGCCGGCCGAGCCCGAGCCGGAGGCGGCCCAGCTGCCGCCCGCCGGCCCCGGCGACGGACGGACCCCGGTGTTCGAGGAGTTGGAGTCGCACTGGTTCCGCGGTGCGGCCGGCGAGAGCCGGGCGTCCGTGCCGGAGCAGCCCGCCGAGATCCCGCGCCGACTGCCCCGCCGCGAACCGCGCCAGTCCCTCCAGCAGCCCCCGGGCCCGCAGGACACCTGGCACGACACCGCCAACGACGAGCGCTGGCGCCGGGCCGAGCAGGTCCGCGAGCCCGCAGCGGGCGGCACCACCCCGTCCGGGCTGCCCCGGCGCGTGCCGCGCGCCAACCTCGTCGAGGGCGCGGCCCAGCAGCAGTCCCAGCCGACCGGTCCGCAGATCTCGCGTGCGCCCGATGACGTACGCGGCCGACTGACCAATCTGCGCCGGGGCATTCAGCAGGGACGTCAGGCCGGCACCGGCCCGGCCACCGGAAGCCATCACCCCGGCCCCACCTACCAGCAGGAGCGTTAGTTGAGCCCGATGAGCCAGGCGGCGCAGAATCTGAACTGGTTGATCACCAACTTCGTGGAGAACACCCCGGGGGTGTCCCACACGGTGGTGGTGTCCGCCGATGGACTGCTGCTGGCGATGTCCGAAGGGTTTCCGCGGGACCGTGCGGACCAGTTGGCGGCGGTGGCCTCCGGCCTGACCTCGCTGACGGCCGGCGCGTCCCGGATCTTCGAGGGGGGCGCGGTCAACCAGACCGTGGTGGAGATGGAGCGCGGCTTCCTCTTCATCATGTCCATCTCGGACGGCTCCTCACTGGCCGTCCTCGCCCACCCGGAGTGCGACATCGGCCTGGTGGGCTATGAGATGGCCCTGCTGGTCGACCGCGCGGGCAACGTCCTGACGCCCGACCTCCGCGCCGAACTGCAGGGAAGCCTGCTGAACTGACCGTACACACACCGCAAATCCCGTCCGACCGTACGGCCGAAGCTCCCACCGGCCCCCGCTCGACGGCATTATTGCCTTCCTGCTGTCCCGCCCGGAGGATTCATGACCCCGCCCGCCTCGCCCGGCCCGTACGGCGCCGCTCACCACACGCCGTACGGGAGTGAAGGCGACCAGCCGCTGGTCCGCCCCTATGCCATGACGGGCGGCCGGACCCGGCCGCGCTACCAGCTCGCCATCGAGGCACTGGTCAGCTCCACGGCCGACCCGGCGCACCTCGGGAACCTGCTTCCCGAGCACCAGCGGATCTGCCACCTGTGCCGGGAGGTCAAGTCGGTGGCGGAGGTCTCCGCGCTGCTGAACATGCCCCTGGGCGTGGCGCGGATCCTGGTCGCGGACCTGGCGGAGGCCGGCATGGTGGCGATCCACCAGCCGGGCGGCAGCGGCGAGTCCGGTGGTACGCCGGATGTGACACTGCTCGAAAGGGTGCTCAGTGGACTTCGGAAGCTCTAGTGGCAGCGCCGACCGCGCCACGACCTCCGCGAAGATCGTGGTGGCCGGTGGCTTCGGAGTAGGCAAGACCACGTTCGTCGGCGCGGTCTCGGAGATCAACCCGCTGCGCACCGAAG
>NZ_JBDJPF010000077.1:0-27067 GCF_054957865.1 Streptomyces xingningensis | reverse complement strand
AGCTAAGCCTTTCAGCGCCGATGGTACTGCATGGGGGACCGTGTGGGAGAGTAGGTCACCGCCGAACAATCTTTCAAGGACCCTTGGTCCCAGCGTTCACGCTGGGACCAAGGGTCCTTTTTTGTATTTGCCTTGTTAATTCTCGATGAGCGTCTGCCAGTCGGCTGCGCGAGAATGATTGCAGTACCTGAAGACAGGAGTCACCTCGATGTCCACCAACTCTCCCGACGGTCGATCGGGCGGCGAGCGGGGCGGCTTCCGCCGCAATGATCGTGGCGGTTTCCGTCGTGATGACCGTTCGTCGTTCCGTCGTGATGGTCGTGATGACCGTGGCCCTCGCCGTGATGACGATCGTGGTGGTTTCCGTCGTGACGATCGTGGGCCGCGTCGGGACGATGACCGGGGCGGCTATCGCCGCGACGACCGTCCGACCTTCCGTCGTGATGACCGTCGTGATGATCGTGGTCCTCGGCGCGATGATGACCGGGGCGGTTACCGTCGGGACGACCGGCGCGACGACCGTGGTGGCTTCCGCCGCGACGAGCGCCGCGACGACCGTGGTCCTCGGCGCGACGACGACCGGGGCGGCTACCGCCGTGATGGTGACCGCGGTGGTCGTTCTGGTGGTGGTTTTGGCCGCCGTGATGACGATCGTGGTGGCTTCCGCCGCGACGACCGGCGTGATGGTGACCGTGGTGGCTTCCGTCGTGATGACCGTGGGCCGCGTCGGGACGATGACCGGGGCGGCTATCGCCGCGACGACCGTCCGACCTTCCGTCGTGATGACCGTCGTGATGATCGTGGTCCTCGGCGCGATGATGACCGGGGCGGTTACCGTCGGGACGACCGGCGCGACGACCGTGGTGGCTTCCGCCGCGACGAGCGCCGCGACGACCGTGGTCCTCGGCGCGACGACGACCGGGGCGGCTACCGCCGCGACGACCGCAGGGATGACCGCCGCGACGACCGGCGGGACGACCGTGGGCCGCGCCGGCCATTCCGGGAGGACCGGGGGCGTCAGGGCGGCGGCGGATACCGCGGGCGTGACGACCGTTCCCGTGGTGGATATGGGCGTCGTGACGACCGGGATCGTGACCGTGACCGTGACCGGGGGGACCGCGACCGCGAGCCGGTGAAGCGTCTGCCGATCCCCGAGGACGTGACCGGCCAGGAGATCGACAAGGACGTCCGGCAGGAGCTGATGAGCCTGCCGAAGACGCTCGCCGAGGATGTCGCGCGCAACCTCGTCATGGTCGCCAAGCTGCTGGATGAGGACCCGGAGCAGGCCTACGGGTACTCGAGGGTCGCGCTGCGGCTCGCCTCCCGCGTGGCCGCGGTCCGGGAGGCCGCCGGCTTCGCGTCGTATGCGACCGGCAAGTACTCCGAGGCGCTGGCCGAGTTCCGGGCCGCCCGGCGGATGACCGGCTCGGTCGAGCTCTGGCCCGTCATGGCGGACTGCGAGCGCGGTATGGGCCGCCCGGAGCGTGCGCTGGCCATGGCCGGCGAGCCCGAGGTGCAGAAGCTGGACAAGGCGGGCCAGGTCGAGATGCGCCTGGTCGCCGCCGGTGCCCGTAAGGACATGGGACAGGCGGACGCGGCCGTCGTGACGCTGCAGAGCCCCGAGCTGGCATCCAACTCGATCCAGCCGTGGACCGCGCGACTGCGGTATGCCTATGCCGACGCGCTGCTCGAGGTGGGTCGCGAGGACGAGGCCCGCGAGTGGTTCGCCAAGGCCCTCGAGGCGGACCAGGGCGGCACGACGAATGCCTCTGACCGGCTCGCCGAGCTGGACGGCGTGGAGTTCACCGACGCGCTGGAAGGGGACGCGGAAGAGGCCGCGGGCGAGACCGAGGCCGAGGCCGAGAGCAAGGCCGCGGAGCAGTCCCAGGAGTCCGGCGACCAGGGCTGACCGTCGGCGTCAACCGTCGACCGCTGATGTGCCGGGGGCGGAACCCAATCGGGTTCCGCCCCCGGCACATATCCACTCAGTTCAGCGCGAGGCTCCGCAGTACCAGTCCGGTGGCCGGTTTCGGGCCGAACGACGTCGACTTGCGAGGCATGGTCACGCCCTGCTCGGCGAGCTCCCGGACCACGTCCTCGTGCACCGGGTGCATCAGCACGGCCGTGCCGCCGTGCCGCTCGGCCTGTTCGACAGCGGCCGAGGTCTCGTGGATGTACCCGATGTGCTCGGGATCGTCCGGCACCCGCCAGACGTGCTCCAGGAGGGCGGAGTGCAGAACCGTCGCGTCGAGCTCGCGCCATGCATCGGGGCGGTCGGCCGGAATCGTCCGGGCCAACAGGTCCGGATCCGGCCGGTCGAGGAGGTGGTAGCGGCCGTCACCGGCGAGCACAAAGGCGTTGCCCTCCTTGCCGGCTGCGGCGGCCGCCTCGGCCAGCGCGTCGAGAGCCGACGGCAAGGGGCCCTCGAGAGTGCGTACCCGGAAGGCGTTGCCGAGGGCGGCCAGTGCCTCGGCGACCGGGAGGCGGTGCAACAGCCGGTGGATGGCACGTACTCGCAGGGGGTAGCGGGTGGTGTCCACGAGCAGGACGAGGCCGAAATCCCAGGGCCCGGGCGCCGGTTGCTCGGCGCGCAGGCGCAGATAGGTGGCCCAGCGGTGGTGTCCGTCGGCGATGAGGGCCCGCTGCCGGGAGAGGTCGTCGCCGACGCGGGACAGCTCGTCCGGGTCGGTGATGGACCACAGCCGGTGGGCGAAGCCGTCGTCGGTGGTCGTGGACAGCAGCGGTGCAGAGCGGATGACGCGCTCGATGACCCCAGCAGCGCCCGTGGTGCTGCCGTCGCCCCGGTAGGAGAACAGCAGCGGTTCTAGGTTGGCGCCGGTGTCGCGCATCAGGGCCGCGCGGTCCTCGACGATGTGCGGCATCACGTCCTCATGGGGGAGAACGACGCTTTCCTCGCGAGGGGTGAGCCGCAGGGCACCGATGAGGCCGCGTTGGAGTATCCCCTCGCCGCGCTGCTCATAGACATAGAGCGCGGGTTCGGGGTCGGGAGCGAGGATGTGCTCGTCCTGCCAGCGGCGCAGCGTCTCGGCGGCCTGCCGGTGGCGTTCGGCTGCGGTGGCCGCCTGCGGCAGGATCAGCCGGACGATGTTGTGCGGGTCGGCGGTCTCCAGATGCCGCAGCCCGTCCGGCCGCACGACGACGTCGTACGGTGGCGAGGTCACGGCGGCGAGGGAGCCCACGCGCTCGGGAACGTAGCGCAGCCCCCGGAAGGGAGCGAGTTGAAGACCTTGCCGCCCTGCACGGCCTGGAGTGCTCATTGGGAAATGTTATGTCCCATGGCGGGATGAGCAATGATCGAAATATAGACGAAACAATACAAGGAGCGAACTCGGCATGAGCGACAGTGTCCGGACCCGGCCCGGCAACAGCGAGCAGCGGCTCAGCACGGCCTATGACACGGCGCTGCTGGACCTCGACGGTGTGGTGTACGCGGGCGGCGAGGCCATCGATCACGCCGTGGAGTCGCTGGGGGCGGCCCGTGCGGACGGGATGCGTCTCGCCTATGTGACCAACAACGCGTCGCGGACTCCGGACACGGTGGCAGAGCACCTGACCGAGCTGGGGATACCGGCCGAACCGATGGATGTGATCACCTCGGCGCAGGCGGTGGCGCGGCTCATTTCCGAGCAACTGCCTGCTGGGTCAAGGGTGTTGGTGATCGGCGCCGAGGGGCTGCGGGCCGCGCTGCGGGAGCGCGGGCTGGTGCCGGTGGAGTCGGCGGACGACGACCCGGCCGCCGTCGCCCAGGGCTATGGCGGGCCGGAGATGCCGTGGTCGCGGCTGATGGAGGCGTCGTACGCGGTGCGTCGGGGCGTGCCGTGGTTCGCGTCCAACACGGACCTGACGATTCCCAGCGCGCGGGGCATCGCGCCGGGCAATGGCGCAGCGGTGGAGGTGGTGCGGATTGCCTCGGGTGGTGCGCGGCCCCAGGTCGCGGGGAAGCCGCTGCCGCCGATGCACCGGGAGACGGTGCTGCGGACGGGCGCGCGGCGGCCGTTGGTGGTCGGGGACCGGCTGGACACGGACATCGAGGGCGCACATGCCGGCGGGGTGGATTCGCTGCTGGTGCTGACCGGGGTGACCACGGCGGCCATGCTGCTCGAGGCGGTGCCGAAGCATCGGCCCACCTATGTGGCCATGGACTTGCGGGGGTTGCTGGTGGGGCAGCCGAGGGTTGAAGCGACTGGTGAGGGCTTTGGGTGTGGTGGCTGGATTGCATCGGTGAGCGATGACGAGTTTGTGCTCGACGGGGATGGCGAACGGGCCGACGGCCTGCGCGCGCTGTGCGCGGCGGCCTGGACGGCGGCGGGGGACCGGTCGTGCGGCCTGGACGCGGGGAAGGCACTGGCCCGGTTGCGCGAGACCGCCTGAGAGACTGCCTGAGAGACCGCTCAGAAGAGCGAGCGCAGCCTGAGTACGTCCCGCAGTCCGGCCTGGAGGCGGACGCGGCCGGAGGCCCAGGCGCGGGCGAAATTCAGGCGGCCGTCGACGAGGGCGATCAGATCGTCGCCGGTCATCTCCAGGCCGATCTCGGCCCGCCGCTCGGGGAGGCCGTGGATCGTCTTCACCTCTTTGAGATGGCCCTCCCTGAGGTGGCCCACAAAGGTGGTGTCGAGATCGGTGATGTGGCAGCTCAGCGAGCGGTCCAGCATGGCCGCGTCGCGGAACTCGCCGCTCGCCGCCGCGAGGTTCTCCGCCAGCCGGTCGAGTGCGCTCAGGCACTCCTCGATGGTCGCCATTGCCCTGGACGGTACACCGGACAGAGGCGAACACCGGAGAAACACCCGTTCCGGGGTAGCGTCGGGGCCATGACCGAGCCGAACCTTCCCGCCGGACCGCAGCCGCTGGGCATTGAGCGGACCCCCACCGGGAACGCCGGGGTGGACACGCAGCTGGAGCGTCTCGCCGACGCCGACCACCTCGACGTGAGCGGTCACCTGGAGGTGTACGAGGATGTACACGGGGGGTTGCGCGACGAGCTCACCGCGCTCGACCAGCGTCCCGGCCCGCCCTCCGGTCCGTACGACAACAGGAGCTGAACCGCACGTGGCAGTGACCCGTCGCCGACTCGACGCGGAGCTGGTGCGCCGCAAGCTGGCCCGCTCGCGGGAGCATGCGAGCCAGCTGATCGCCGCAGGCCGGGTGACCGTCCAGGGCGCGACCGCGACCAAGGCCGCCACTCAGGTGGAGACCGGGGCCGCGCTCGTCGTCACCCAGGACGACGGCGCCCCGGACTATGTCTCGCGCGGCGGGCACAAGCTCGCGGGCGCGTTCGCCGCGTTCGTCCCGCTCGGCCTGCGGGTCGGGGGACGCCGGGCGCTGGACGCGGGCGCGTCCACCGGCGGCTTCACCGATGTGCTGCTGCGGGCGGGTGCGGCGCAGGTGGTCGCCGTGGATGTCGGGTACGGGCAGCTCGCCTGGTCGCTGCAGAGCGACGAGCGGGTCGTCGTGAAGGACCGTACGAACGTCCGTGAGCTGACGCTGGACCAGATCGACGGGAAGCCGGCCGACCTGGTCGTCGGCGACCTGTCCTTTATCCCGCTGGGCCTGGTGCTGCCCGCGCTGGTGCGCTGCGCCGCCCCCGACGCGGACCTGGTGCTGATGGTCAAGCCGCAGTTCGAGGTCGGCAAGGAGCGGCTCGGCAGCGGCGGTGTGGTGCGCAGCACACAGCTGCGGGCCGAGGCGGTGCGTACAGTGGCCGGGCAGGCGGCCGAGCTGGGTCTCGGTGTCCTCGGCGTCACCGCCAGCCCCCTGCCGGGACCCTCGGGCAATGTCGAGTACTTTCTGTGGCTGCGCGCCGGAGCACCCGAACTGGACCCGGCGGACGTTGACCGTGCAGTGGCGGAGGGGCCCCGTTGACCACTTCAGAAGCGACATCGCAGACCCAGGGTGCGGGGGGACGCACCGTTTTCCTGCTCCTGCACACCGGCCGCCCGGCGGCCATCCGCAGCGCGGAGCTCGTCGTCCAGGGGTTGCTGCGATGCGGCATCGGGGTGCGGGTGCTCGCGGAGGAGGCCGTCGACCTGCCGCTGCCGCCCTCGGTCGAGCGGGTCGAGTCCGGTCCGGGCAGGCCGAATGTGCTGGACGGGTGCGAGCTGCTGGTGGTGCTCGGCGGGGACGGCACGCTGTTGCGCGGCGCGGAGTTCGCGCGGCGGTCCGGGGTGCCGATGCTGGGCGTCAACCTGGGGCGGGTCGGCTTCCTCGCCGAGGCCGAGCGGGACGATCTCGACAAGGTCGTCGACCGGGTGGTGACCCGGGCGTATGAGGTCGAGGAGCGGATGACCCTCGATGTGCTGGTGCAGACGGACGGCCGGGTGGTGCACACGGACTGGGCGCTGAACGAGGCCTCGGTGGAGAAGGCCGCGCGCGAGCGGCTCCTCGAGGTCGTCACCGAGGTCGACGGGCGGCCCGTCTCGCGGTTCGGCGGAGACGGTGTCGTGTGCGCCACCCCGACCGGGTCCACGGCCTACGCGTTCTCCGCGGGCGGGCCGGTGGTGTGGCCGGAGGTGGAGGCGCTGTTGATGGTGCCCATCAGCGCGCATGCGCTGTTCGCCAAGCCGCTGGTGACGGCGCCGGATTCGGTGCTCGCGGTGGAGGTGCAGCCGCAGACCCCGAACGGGGTGCTGTGGTGCGACGGCCGCCGGAGCGTGGAGCTGCCTGCGGGGGCGCGGGTGGAGGTGCGGCGGGGGAAGGTGCCGGTCCGCCTGGCCCGGCTGCACCATGCGTCGTTCACGGACCGGCTGGTGGCGAAGTTCGCGCTGCCGGTCGCCGGTTGGCGGGGGGCACCGCACTAGGGGGTGGCCGCGGGGTGGCCGTGCCGTCGGGGGCTGGTGGCCGTGTGGCCCGTCAGGATCTGAGGTGAAGGTCTCGCCCGCCGCTGATGGTCAGCCGCCCGGTGCGGACGGCGACGGGGCCGGTGGGGCCGGGGCGAGCCCTCGTCGCCGCACCCGGCGCCGGCCGGGCGCACCGGCGGGTATGCGCATGGCTCCCGGCCTGCTCCGCTCCGGCCGCCGGGACCATGGAGCCGACACCTGGACCGGTGGCGGGGCCGGTGGTGGGGCCGCTCCCGGGGCGGCCGGGAGGGGAGGCCGTCGCGGCGGCGTCCCGGAACCTCGTATCGTCGTATCCGTGTTGGAGGAGATGCGGATCCGGTCCTTGGGCGTCATTGACGACGCGGTGGTCGAGCTGTCACCCGGTTTCACCGCCGTGACCGGCGAGACCGGCGCGGGCAAGACCATGGTCGTCACCAGCCTCGGTCTCTTGCTCGGCGGACGTGCCGACCCCGCCCTGGTGCGCGTCGGGGCCAAGGCCGCGGTGGTCGAGGGGCGGATCGTCGTCGACGACCGGTCCGCCGCGGCGGTACGGGCCGGGGAGGCGGGTGCCGAACTCGACGACGGAGCCCTGCTCATCAGCCGCACGCTCTCCGCCGAGGGGCGCTCGCGCGCCCATGTCGGCGGCCGGAGCGTGCCGGTGGGGCTGCTGGGCGAGCTCGCGGACGACCTGGTCGCCGTGCACGGGCAGACCGACCAGCAGGGGCTGCTGCGGCCCGCCCGGCAGCGGCAGGCCCTCGACCGGTACGCGGGCGAGGCGGTGGCCGGGCCGCTCGCCAAGTACACCGAGGCCTACCGCGGGCTGCGCGCCGTCGCCGCCGAGCTGGCCGAACTGACCACCCGCGCCCGGGAGCGCGCCCAGGAGGCCGATCTGCTGCGCTTCGGCCTGGACGAGGTGGCCGCCGTCGAGCCGCTGCCCGGGGAGGACGCCGAACTCGCCGCCGAGGCCGAGCGGCTGGGCCATGCGGAGGCCCTGGCCTCCGCCGCCACCGCCGCGCATGCGGCGCTCGCCGGGAACCCCGAAGACCCGGCAGGTGTCGACGCCGCCACCCTGGTCGGCGGCGCGCACCGGGCGCTGGAGGCCGTACGCTCCCACGACCCGGCCCTCGCCGAGCTCGCCGAACGCACCGGCGAGCTCGGCATCCTGCTCGCGGATGTGGCGGGGGAGCTGGCGGGGTACGCCTCCGGCCTGGACGCGGATCCCCGGCGGCTGGCCGCCGTCGAGGAGCGGCGCGCGGCGCTGACCCATCTCACCCGCAAGTACGGACACGACATCGCGGAGGTCCTCGCCTGGGCCGAGCAGGGCGCGGCGCGGCTCGGCGAGCTGGCGGGTGACGACGACCGGATCGCCGGACTCGCGGCCGAGCGCGATGCGCTGCGGGCCGAACTGGGCGCTCTGGCCCAGGTGCTGGGCGATGCCCGGGCCGCGGCGGCGGATCGGTTCGCCGAGGCGGTCACGGCCGAGCTCGCCGAACTCGCCATGCCGCACGCCCGGGTGAGCTTTGCGATCGGCCGGAGCGAGGTGGCGGACGCGGAATCCGGGATCGAGGTCGGCGGCCGGGCCGTCGCCTTCGGCCCGCATGGCGCGGACGATGTCGAACTGCTCCTCACCCCGCATCCGGGCGCCCGGCCGCGGCCCATCGCGAAGGGCGCCTCGGGGGGCGAGCTGTCCCGGGTGATGCTCGCCGTGGAGGTGGTCTTCGCGGATTCGGACCCGGTGCCGACCTATCTCTTCGACGAGGTGGACGCGGGTGTCGGCGGCAAGGCCGCCGTCGAGGTGGGCCGCCGCCTGGCCAGGCTGGCACGGTCCGCGCAGGTCGTGGTGGTCACTCATCTGCCGCAGGTGGCCGCGTTCGCCGACCGGCACCTGGTGGTGGAGAAGACCCATGACGGGTCGGTGACCCGCAGCGGAGTGCAGGCGATGGAGGGCGAGGACCGGGTGCGCGAGCTCTCCCGGATGCTGGCCGGCCAGGAGGACTCCCGGCTCGCCCGGGCGCACGCGGAGGAGCTGCTGGCGGCGGCCCGCGCCGCCACCGGCTGACCCACCGGACACGCCCCGGGAAGCCTCTGATCCCCAAACCGGGTGAATCCGTGGATCTGCGGGCGAGACAGGGCAGGCGAACCACGGGGCGGCGGTGTCGCGATGTCAGTGGCGGCTGGCATTCTGTGCACGGCACCGCGAGGTGTCGCTCATTTTGTGTCCGTCCAGACATTTTGTGTCCGTCCCGACGCCGAGCCAGGAGCCTCCCCCGCGTGAGCAGCACATCCGCCGTGTCCCAGGGGCGACCGCCCCTGCACGCAGTACAGGTGCTGGGCAGCGGGAGCGCGGGCAGCGGCGCGCATGTGCGGTCACTGGCGGCCGGGCTCGTCGCACGGGGGCTGCGGGTGACGGTGTGTGCCCCGGGGCGCACCGGGGCGAGGTATGGATTCGGCACCTCGGGCGCGTCGTTCGAGGCGCTGCGGACCGGTACGGACGCCCTGGCGGTGGCCGGGATCCGGGCGGCGAGCGCGGGTGCGGATGTGGTGCACGCACATGGTCTGCGCTCGGGGGTGCTGGCCGCGCTCGCGCTGCGCGGCCGGGCCACGCCGCTGGTGGTCACCTGGCACACCCGGGTGCGCGCGGCGGGGGCGCGGGCGCATGTCGTACGGCTCATGGAGCGCCGGGCGGCGCGCACCGCGACGGTGGTGCTCGGCGCCTCCTCGGACCTGGTCGACCAGGCGCGGCTGCGCGGCGCCCGGGACGCCCGGCTGGCGCCGGTGGCGTTCCCGGCGCCGCGCCCCCCTGTCTCCGACGAGCCCGAGGACGACATGCCCCGGCACAAGGCACGCGCGGAGCTCGGCGCCGTGTGCCGTCCCCTGCTGGTCGCCGTGGGGCGGTTGGAGCCCGATCAGGGGTACGGGCCGCTGCTGGACGCGGCCCGGGTGTGGCGGGAGCTGGATCCGGAGCCCTTGCTGATCGTGGCGGGGGAGGGGCACGAACGGGCAGAGCTGCAGCGCCGGATCGAGGAGGAGGCGCTTCCGGTGCGGCTGGTGGGGCGGCGGGATGATGTGCCGGAGCTGCTGGCGGCGGCTGATATGGCGATTGTGCCGAGCCGGTGGGAGGCGCGGTCGCTGCTGGCGCAGGAGGCGCTGCATGCGGGGGTGCCCTTGGTCGCCACTTCGGTGGGCGGGGTTCCCGATCTGGTCGGGGACGCCGCGGAGTTGGTGCCGTACGGGGACGCGGTGGCGCTGGCCGCCGCGGTCACCCGGCTGCTGGCGGACCCGGGGCGGCGGGCGGAGCTGGTTTCCGCGGGGCGGGTGCAGGCGGCGACCTGGCCGTCGGAGGACGACACGGTGGCCCATGTGCTGAGCGTCTACGACGAGTTGAGCGGGCGCTGAGCGCTCCGCCGGCCGCGCGGTCGGGCGACCGCGGGCCGTCCGTGGCCGGTCACGCCCACGCGGCGGAGCCGCACCGGACTCCGGCACGTCCGCTCAGCCGGTCCACCGGCGGGCCCGGAGAGCCAGGTTGAGGGAGAGGGCCGTCTGCGGGTCCTCCAGGTCCGTGCCCAGCAGCCGGGTGATGCGGGCCAGCCGGTCGTAGAGGGTCTGGCGGTTGAGATGGAGGTCGCGGGCGGTTTCCGCCTTGCGGCCGGCGTGCGCCAGGTACGCCTCCAGGGTGGGCAGCAGTGGTGGGCGGGCGGTTCGGTCGTGGGCCAGCAGGGGGCCGATGACGCGCTCGACGAAGGCCGCCAGGTCGCCGTGGCGGCGCATCCGCCACAGCAACAGGTCGACGTCCAGTCGCCGTACGTCGTGCCACGGCCGGTCGGGCAGCCCCTCGGCCGCGGTGGCCGCGTCCGCCGCGTGGCGCAGGCCCGCGCCCGCGGTGGCCCAGGCGGCCGGGGTGCCGGCCACCACCACCGGCCGCCGGGCGGAGGCCTTCGCCGCCCCCGCGCGCAGCGCGGTGGCCAACCGGTCGGCGACCGCCGTCCGTTCGGCCTCGTCGCGCAGCCCGGCCAGCAGTGGCATCCGGCCCTCCGGGAGCCGTACGCCCAGCAGCACCGGCACCCCCACCGCCGCCAGCTCCTGCTGGACCGCGCAGGTCAGGGCGGCCCAACTGTCCGTCGGCAGCGGGTCCACGGGCATCCGCAGTACCACCGGCAACAGGGGCCCCGGGCCCGGGCGGAAGCCCAGGACGCGAGCCTGTGCGGGCGCCTCCGCCGGGTCGATCCGCCCCTCGGCCAGCTCGGTGAGGAAGTCGCCGCGGCCCCTCGCCGCCAACTCCTCCTCCTGCCGGGCCTGGAGCAGGACGACCGCCAGCAGCCCGGCCATCCGGTCGGCGGCGATCCGGTGCACGGGGGCGAGCGCGGTGTTCACCGGCAGGACGGTCAGCCGGGCCCGTACCGCGTCCGGGCCCGGCCCCCGGCCCGGGATGTCGGTGATCAGGCTCCCGGCGAGCCCCGCCGTGCGCAGGCCGTCCCAGACCTGGAGCGGATCGGCCGCACCGGGTGGGGCCGGGGTGGGACCGGCCGCGTACAGCAGCCGGCCGTCCGGGGCCTGGAGGAAGACCGGATTGCCCGCGAAGTCCGCGAACAGGCGCAGCACTTCGGGGACACCACCGCCCGCCAGCAGTACCTCCGTGCACTGCCGTTGTACGTCCTCGGCGTGCCGTAGCAGTGCGTAGTGCTCATTGACCAGCTCGGTGTGGATCTCCTCGGTCACCGCCACAAAGGGCACCTCCCGGTGCAGCTGGACGAGCGGCAGCCCATGGGCGCGGGCCGCGTTCACCACGGCGGGGGGCAGGGTGGTGAAGTGCGTGCCCAGTTCCACCACGAGGGCGGCGATGCCGCGTTCCGCCAGGCCGCGCAGGAAGGCGCGCTGTTCGGCGGGGCGGGTGCCGATGCCCAGGCCGGTGGTCAGCAGCAGTTCCCCGCCCTTGAGGAGGGCGGCCATGTTCGGGGCCTCACCCGCGTGCACCCAGCGCACCGGGCGGTGCAGCCGGTCGCCGGCGGCCAGCACCTCGGGCAGACCTCGGCGCAGCGCGGGGAGGTCGAGGGCGCGGGCCACGGTGATGGTGCCCTGCGGGCCTTGCGGTTCCATAGCCGCGAACCTACGGGACGGGTGTGGCAGGGGCCACTGTTGGGGGTTCTTGTGCCCCGGTCCCTCCGCAGGCCAACGCTGAGAGCCCGGCCAACGCTGAGAGGTGCCCGCGCTTCACCGTTTCCCGACCGTTTCCTGGGCTCCGCCCCCGAACCCCGCAACGCGGCGCAGCCCTACCCTGTGCCGCATGACCGCAGCTGCCACCGCCGGCCCCGCGCCGGACCAGCCCGAAATACCCGGCACAGCGCGCAAATCCGACCCACCCGACCGCACGGAAGTGCAGCGGCACACCGTCCGGGTCCTGATGGCCGTCCAGGTCGTCGCCGGGATCGGCATGGGCGCGATGATCTCCTCGGGCGGGCTGCTGCTGGTGCGGCTCAGCGGCTCCGAGTCCACCGCGGGCTTCGCCACTACCGTGACCACGCTGGGTGCGGCGCTGATGTCCGTGCCGCTGGCCGCGCTGTCCCGGGCGCGCGGGCGGCGGGCCGGGCTCGGCGCCGGCTGGCTGATCGCGGCGGCCGGGGCGGTGACGGTGCTGGCCGGGGCGGGGCTCGGCTGGGTCCCGCTGGCCCTGCTGGGCATGCTCCTCATCGGCGCCGCCTCCGCCGCCAACCTGCAGTCCCGCTATGCCGCCGCCGACCTCGCCGAGCCCCGGTCCCGGGCCCGGGCGCTGTCCCTGGTGGTGTGGTCCACCACGGTCGGCAGTGTCCTCGGCCCCAACCTCAGCGGCCCCGGGGAGGTCGTGGCCCGCGCCGTGCAACTGCCCGACGCGGCCGGCACATTCGTGTTCTCCGTGGCCGCCTTCGGCGTCGGCTGGGCCGTGATCCACACCCGGCTGCGCCCCGACCCGCTGCTGCTCGCCGGGGAGCGGGGCACGGTGCGGCCGGACGCGTCGCAGGGCTTTGGTGCCCGGCTGCGCGGGGCGCTGCGGCAGGTGACGGCCTCGTCCGCCGCGCTGACCGGGCTGGGCGCGCTGGTCCTCGGGCATGCCGTGATGGTGTCGGTGATGACCATGACGCCGGTCCATCTTGCCCACCACGGCGCCTCGCTGAGCGTCGTCGGCCTGACGATCAGCGTCCATGTGGCCGGGATGTACGGGCTCTCGCCGCTGGTGGGACGGTTGGCGGACCGGATCGGCCGGGTGCCGGTGATCCTGCTGGGGCAGGTGGTCTTCGTGGCCGCGACCCTGCTGGCGGGGACCGCCGGAGGCCGTCAAGTGCCGGTCGCCGTGGGGCTGTTCCTGCTGGGAGTGGCCTGGTCCTGTGCGACGGTGGCCGGTTCCACGCTGCTCAGCGAGTCGGTGGACGCCGGGCACCGCCCGGAGGTCCAGGGGCTGTCCGACACTTTGATGAACCTGGTGGGGGCCGGTGGCGGTGCGCTCTCCGGCGCGCTGGTCGCCCTCTACGGCTACGGCGGTCTCAATGCCGCCGCAGCCGTGCTCGCCGCCCCCGTCAGCGCCTTCGCGCTGTACTTCAGCCTCCGAACGCGCTCGAGGCCGTGAGCCGCAGTGCCGTGTCGATCAGCGGCACATGGCTGAACGCCTGCGGGAAGTTGCCCACTTGGCGCCCCCGGTGCGGATCCCACTCCTCCGCCAGCAGCCCCAGATCGTTGCGCAGCGCGAGCAGCTTCTCGAAGAGCTGGCGGGCCTCGTCGACCCGGCCGATCATCGCGAGGTCGTCGGCGAGCCAGAACGAGCAGGCCAGGAAGGCCCCTTCGTCGCCCTCCAGCCCGTCCACACCCGCGTCCTGGCCGGCCGTCGGATAGCGCAGGACAAAGCCGTCCGCGGTGGACAGCTCGCGCTGGATCGCCTCGATGGTGCCGATGACCCGCTTGTCGTCCGGCGGCAGGAACCCCATCTGCGGGATCAGCAGCAGCGAGGCGTCCAGCTCCTTGGAGCCATAGGACTGGGTGAAGGTGTTGCGCTCCTTGTCGTAGCCCTTCTCGCACACATCGCGGTGGATGTCGTCGCGCATCTCCCGCCAGCGCTCCAGCGGGCCGTCGACATCACCGGATTCGATGAGCTTGATGGTGCGGTCGACCGCGACCCAGGCCATCACCTTGGAGTGGACGAAGTGGCGGCGCGGGCCGCGCACCTCCCAGATGCCCTCGTCCGGTTCGTTCCAGTGGTCCTCGAGGTAGCCGATCAGGCGCAACTGGAGCAGGCTCGCGTAGTCGTTGCGGGCCAGGCCGGTCATGTGCGCCAGGTGCAGGGCCTCGGTGACCTCGCCGTAGACGTCCAGCTGGAGCTGGTCGGCGGCGCCGTTGCCGATCCGTACCGGCCGGGAGTTCTCGTACCCGGGCAGCCAGGGCAGCTCCGCCTCGCCCAACTCCCGTTCGCCCGCGATGCCGTACATGATCTGGAGGTTCTCGGGGTCGCCCGCGACCGCGCGCAGCAGCCACTCGCGCCAGGCGCGGGCCTCCTCGCGATAGCCGGTGCGCAGCAGCGAGGAGAGGGTGATCGCGGCGTCCCGCAGCCAGGTGAAGCGGTAGTCCCAGTTCCGGACGCCGCCGATCTCCTCGGGGAGCGAGGTGGTGGGGGCGGCGACGATGCCGCCGGTGGGGGCGTAGGTGAGCGCCTTGAGGGTGATCAGCGACCGTACGACGGCGTCCCGGTAGGGGCCGTGGTACGTACAGTGCTCGACCCACTCCCGCCAGAACTCCTCGGTGGCCTCCAGCGAACCGTCCGGGTCGGGGAGCGCGGGGGGCTCGCGGTGCGAGGGTTGCCAGCTGATGGTGAAGGCGACGCGCTCGCCGGGGGAGACGGTGAAGTCGGAGTAGGTGGTGAGGTCCTTGCCGAAGGTGTCGGCGGTGGTGTCCAGCCACACCGAGTCGGGGCCCGCGACCGCCACCGTGCGGTCGCCCACCTTGTGCACCCAGGGCACCACCCGCCCGTAGGAGAACCGCATGCGCAGGGCGGAGCGCATCGGCACCCGGCCGCTGACGCCCTCCACGATGCGGATCAGCTGGGGGGCGCCATCGCGCGGCGGCATGAAGTCGATCACCCGGACCGTGCCGCGCGGGGTGTCCCACTCGGATTCGAGCACGAGGGAATCCCCCCGGTACCGGCGGCGGTCGGCGCGCGGCGGCGCCGCCCCCGAGGGGTGCGCCGGGCCGATCCGCCAGTAGCCGTGTTCCTCGGTGCCGAGCAGCCCGGCGAAGGCCGCATGGGAATCGAACCGCGGTAGGCACAGCCAGTCGGCCGTGCCGTCCCGGCAGACCAGGGCGGCGGTCTGCATATCGCCGATGAGTGCGTAATCCTCGATACGCCCGGCCACGTCATCTCCAGTCGAACGGCATCGTGACCCCGGAGGGCCTCTTGCGGGCAAGCGATTTCTGACGAGCTCTGGTTCCGGAAAGGGGCTTGGATGGTGCCGGCCGGCCGGCTCGCTGCGTGTGTCCGAGCAGGATACGACGAGGAGTTGGCACACGCGCGACGGTTCGCAGGGGAATCTGTGCCGAATGGGTTACCTGTGACGCAGGGTTTGTGCGGCCGTCGCACCGCGTCACCGGGAGCGTCCGCCCCGGGGCGCTGATACCCTGGTAGCCCGTGGACCGGTGGGAGCAGAACCCCCGAACCGCAGCGACGGCACCCCCGAGAAAACCGGGTGATCGCCGATACGCACCTCACCTCGCGACCACGGGAGCCCCCCTTTGGCCATTGCCGCTAAGCCCACGACGACCAAGCACCTCTTCGTCACCGGGGGTGTTGCTTCCTCGCTCGGCAAGGGGCTGACCGCCTCCAGCCTGGGTGCGCTGCTCAAGGCGCGGGGTCTGCGGGTGACGATGCAAAAGCTCGACCCGTACCTGAACGTCGACCCGGGCACCATGAACCCCTTCCAGCACGGCGAGGTGTTCGTCACCAACGACGGCGCCGAGACCGACCTGGACATCGGCCACTACGAGCGCTTCCTCGACGTCGACCTGGACGGCTCGGCCAACGTCACCACCGGCCAGGTCTACTCCAGCGTCATCGCCAAGGAGCGCCGCGGTGAGTACCTCGGCGACACCGTGCAGGTCATCCCGCACATCACCAACGAGATCAAGCACCGCATCCGGCGCATGGCCACCGACGATGTCGACGTGGTCATCACCGAGGTCGGCGGCACCGTCGGCGACATCGAGTCCCTGCCCTTCCTGGAAACGGTCCGCCAGGTCCGCCACGAAGTCGGCCGCGACAACGTCTTCGTGGTCCACATCTCCCTGCTGCCCTACATCGGCCCCTCCGGCGAGCTGAAGACCAAACCCACCCAGCACTCCGTGGCCGCGCTGCGCAACATCGGCATCCAGCCCGACGCCATCGTGCTGCGCGCCGACCGCGAGGTCCCCACCGCCATCAAGCGCAAGATCTCCCTGATGTGCGACGTGGACGAGGACGCGGTCGTCGCCGCCATCGACGCCAAGTCCATCTACGACATCCCCAAGGTCCTGCACAGCGAGGGCCTGGACGCCTATGTGGTGCGAAAGCTGGACCTGCCGTTCCGGGACGTGGACTGGGCGCAGTGGGACGACCTGCTGGACCGGGTCCACCAGCCCGAGCACGAGGTCGGCGTCGCCCTGGTCGGCAAGTACATCGACCTGCCCGACGCCTATCTGTCGGTGACCGAGGCGATCCGGGCCGGCGGCTTCGCCAACCGGGCCCGGGTGAAGATCAAGTGGGTCACCTCGGACGACTGCAGGACCCCCGCCGACGCCGCCGCCCAGCTCGGCGACGTGGACGCGATCTGTGTGCCCGGCGGCTTCGGTGACCGTGGCGTGGACGGCAAGGTCCAGGCCATCACCTATGCCCGGGAGAACAAGGTCCCGCTGCTGGGCCTGTGCCTGGGCCTGCAGTGCGTGGTCATCGAGGCGGCCCGTAATCTGGCCGGCATCCAGGGCGCCAACTCCACCGAGTTCGATGCGGCCACCGCCCACCCGGTGATCTCCACCATGGCCGAGCAGATGGAAATCGTCGCCGGCGAGGGCGACATGGGCGGAACGATGCGGCTGGGCATGTACCCGGCCAAGCTCGCCGAGGGCTCCATCGTCCGCGAGACCTATGACAACCAGCCCTACGTCGAAGAGCGCCACCGGCACCGCTACGAGGTCAACAACGCCTACCGGGCCGAACTGGAGCAGAAGGCCGGACTCCTCTTCTCCGGCACCTCCCCCGACAACAAGCTCGTCGAGTACGTCGAGTACCCCCGCGAGATCCACCCCTACCTCGTCGCCACCCAGGCACACCCCGAGCTCCGCTCCCGCCCCACCCGTCCCCACCCCCTCTTCGCCGGCCTGATCAAGGCAGCCGTGCAGCGCCGGCAGGGCTGACCTATACGGTTGACCGGGGCGAGTGCCTCCCTCACGGGGTGCTCGCCCCGGTTTCGTTATTCCCGGGAGGACGCAGATGGGCATCAAGGACACCGCCGAGGCCTGGCAGACCACCGCGACCAGCACGCCGTTCACCGGCAACAAGACCAGCGTGCGCACGGATGTGGTGGTCATGCCCGACGGCTCCACCGTCAACCGCGACTACCAGGTGCACCCCGGCTCGGTCGCCGTGGTCGCCCTCGACGAGCAGGGCCGGGTCCTGGTGATCAACCAGTACCGCCACCCGGTCCGGCAGAAGCTGTGGGAGATCCCGGCCGGCCTGCTGGACGTCCCCGGCGAGAACCCGCTGCACGCGGCCCAGCGGGAGCTCTATGAGGAGGCGCACGTCAAGGCCGAGGACTGGCGGGTGCTGACCGATGTCTACACCTCGCCGGGCGGTTGCGACGAGGCCGTGCGGATCTTCCTGGCACGTGGGCTCTCCGAGGCCGAGGGCGAGCGCTTTGAAGTCTCCGAGGAGGAGGCCGACATGGAGCTGGCCCGGGTTCCGCTGTCCGAGCTGGTGACCGGCATCCTCGCGGGGGAGCTGCACAACAACTGCCTGACGGTCGGCGTCCTCTCGCTCGCCGCCGCGCTGGCGGGGGACGGCCTGGACGCGCTGCGCCCGGCGGGGGCGCCCTGGCCCGCCCGGCCGTTCGAGGCGTAGGGCCGGCGGCCGCCAGCCCTCGGCCCGTCATCATCCGTCCATCGGAAAAGCCGAATAGGTGATCGTCGCACGTCGAAGGGTGCAGCTCCTCCGGACGTGGCCCCCGTGAACTAGGCTCGGCGCTTGCCCGGCCGTCGGCCGGTGGAGGGAGTGGACCCGTGACGGAGCGGGCGCTGGAGACGGGCGCGAGCCGGTTCGTCGGCCGCGGGCGTGAACTCAAGGAGCTGCGCGAGGACATCGCCCGCGCCGGGCTCGACACACTCTCCGGCCGCAAGCGCCCGCGCGGCCGGGTACTGCTCATCGCCGGGCGCCCCGGCTCCGGCCGGACGGCGCTCGCCGAGGAACTGGCGCGGCAACTGGAGCGGGACTACCCCGACGGGGTGCTGCGCGCCCGGCTGACGGACGCCGACGGTACGCCCGTACCCACCGAGCGGACCGCCCGCGCCCTGCTCGGCGAGCTGTCCGCGCCGGTACCGCCCGGAGCGGACGCGGACGAGCTGACCGAGGCGCTGCGCGGCGCTCTGGGCGGGCGGCGGGTGCTGCTGCTCCTGGACGACGCCGCCGGTGCCGAGCAGGTGGAGCCGCTGCTGCCGGACGAGCCGGAGTGCCTGGTCGTCGCCGTCTCCCGGGGGCCGTTGACCGGAGTTCCCGACGTACGGCCGTGTGCGCTGGGCGGCCTGGAGCCGTCCGCCGCCGTCGACCTCCTGGAGCGGTACGCCGGTCCGACCCGGATCACCTGCGATCCGACGGCGGCGAGCGCCGTGGTGCAGGAGTGCGGCGGGCAGCCCGCCGCCCTGGTCCTGGTGGGCGGCTGGCTGGCGGCCCTGCCCAAGATGTCGGTCGCCGACGCGGCCAGGCGGCTGCGGGAGCAGCCGGTGCCCGAGGAGTACGAGGGCGACGCGAGCCGTCCGCTGGCGCGGGCCCTGTGGCTCGCCCATGAGGCGCTGCCACCGCTCCCCGCCCGGATACTGCGCCTGCTCGCCCTGGCTCCGGCCGGTCCGGCCGACGCGCACACGGCCTCCGCGCTGGCGGGCTGCTCGGTGTCCGCCGCCCAGGCCGCGCTGGAGGACTTCGCCGCCCGCGGCCTGCTGCGGATCGTGCCGGTGGACGGGCTGCCGGGGGCTCCCGGGGCGCTGCCCCCGCAGTACCAGGTGCCGGGCTGCCTGGCCTCGATGCTCCGGACCCTGCTGGACGCCCGGGAGCGCCCGGCCGAGGTCGAACTGGCCCGGGCGCGGATGCTGGAGCGGGTGGTACGGCAGCTGCACTCCTGCCGGGCCGCCGCCGAGCTGGACGATCCCTCGGTCCGCAAACGGGTCGCCGAACTGCCCAGACCGCTGCGGTTTCCGTCGTCGCGGGTCGCGGCGGAGTGGCTGCGCTCTAGGCTGCCGTCCCTGCTGGCGGCCGCGCGGCTGGCGGTGGCGGACGGCCGGCTGGACACCCTGGCCCGGCGGCTGGTCTCGGCGCTGACCCGGGCGCTCACCGCGCACCTGGGTCCGGCGGCGGCCGGTGAGCTGTACGGGCTGCACCAGCTTGTCCTCGATGTGGCGGAGCGCTGCGGGATGTCGCTGGAGAAGGCCGCCGCGCTGCTGAACCTCGGCGATCTGGACGCCAGGGCCGGCCGCACCGAGGGCGCGCTCGGCCGGTACCGGGAGGCGCTGGGGGCGGCGCGCCAGGCCGGTGACCCCTATGCGACCAGCCGGTCGCTGGAGTCCATCGCCGCCGCCTACCAGGAGCTGGGCGACTGGCAGCGGTCCGCCGACTGGTACCGGCGGGGGCTCGAGCTGCGGCTGACCCGGGGCGAACTCGCCGACCAGGCACGGCTGTACGGGCGGCTGGGCGCGGTGCACACCCATGCGGGCCAGTGGGGCGAAGCGCTGCGCAACTGGCGGGCGGCCGCCGCCGCCTGCCGCAGGCTGCGGGACCTGCCCGGGCACGCCCGGGCGCTGAGCGAGGCCGCGTGGGTGCTGGAGTGCGCGGGACGGCCGCAGGAGGCGCTGCGCACCTGTCTGGAGGCGCTGGAGTGCGCGCGGTACGCGGGTGACGACCGGCTGCAGGCGGCGGTGCGGCTGCGGCTGGCGGACGCCCTTGAGCGGGCGGGCGACCCGGCCGCGGCCCTGCTGCACCGGGAGGCGGCGGAGCAGCTGCTCGAGGCGGAGCGGGAAACGGCGCCCGTCGCACAGCCGAGCGGCCGCGCTTAGCCCCGGTACTCAGGGGGTACATCCAGGACAACCTACGAATTCAGTAGTAGTGCGCTCAAAGATTGGTGCTTTGTAAGGCTAGACAGCGCGAGATCCTTCATTAGACTGGCTAGGCCGCGATCGACGCGGTCTGCCCTGGTGTGCCAGGGCATATCCGGATTAGCCTGAAAATCTCTGATTCAAGGACCGTGATCGACGTGAAGGTCGGCATCCCCCGCGAGGTCAAGAACAACGAATTCCGGGTGGCCATCACCCCGGCCGGCGTCCATGAGCTGGTGCGCAACGGCCACCAGGTCTTCGTGGAGAAGGGGGCCGGCCTCGGCTCCTCCATCACGGACGTCGAGTACACCTCGGCGGGCGCGGCCATCCTGGACGCCGCCGATGAGGTCTGGGCCACCGCCGACCTGCTGCTGAAGGTCAAGGAGCCGATCGCGGAGGAGTACCACCGCCTGCGCAAGGGCCAGACCCTCTTCACCTACCTGCACCTGGCCGCCTCCCGCGAGTGCACGGACGCGCTGCTGCAGTCCGGCACCACCGCCATCGCCTACGAGACCGTCGAGCTCGGGAACCGCGCGCTGCCGCTGCTCGCCCCGATGTCCGAGGTCGCCGGCCGGCTGGCCCCGCAGGTCGGCGCCTACCACCTGATGCGCTCGGCGGGCGGCCGCGGTGTGCTGCCGGGCGGTGTCCCGGGCACGGCGGCGGGCCGGGCCGTCGTCATCGGCGGCGGCGTCTCCGGATGGAACGCCGCGCAGATCGCCGTCGGCATGGGCTTCCATGTCACCCTGCTCGACAAGGACATCAACAAGCTGCGCGAGGCCGACAGGATATTCGGCACCAAGGTGCAGACGATCGCCTCCAACGCCTACGAGCTGGAGAAGGCCGTCGTCGAGGCCGACCTGGTCATCGGCGCGGTGCTGATCCCGGGTGCCAAGGCCCCGAAGCTGGTCACCAACGAGCTGGTCGCCAAGATGAAGCCCGGAAGTGTACTTGTCGACATTGCGATCGACCAGGGCGGCTGCTTCGAGGACTCCAGGCCGACCACGCACACGGAGCCGACCTTCACCGTCCACAACTCCGTCTTCTACTGTGTCGCCAACATGCCCGGCGCGGTGCCGAACACCTCCACCTATGCGCTGACCAACGCCACGCTGCCCTACATCGTGCAGCTGGCCAACCTTGGCTGGCAGGAGGCGCTCAGCCGGGACGCCGCGCTCGCCAAGGGCCTCAACGCCCATGAGGGGCAGGTCGTTTACGGCCCGGTCGCCGAGGCGCACGGCCTGCCGTACGTCGAACTGAGCACGCTGCTCGGCTGACGCGTCAACCCGGCAACACCAAGAACACGCAATCGGCAGGGCCTTGCTCGCAGGGCCCTGCCGGGGCTTTTCCCGGGCGGGCCGACCGCTGCGGTAACTTCCGGGTGGCGCCCCGAACACTCATGAAAGAAGGGTGTTCGAATGCCGACACATCGTGCCGTCTCCGGCGGATTGTGTTGCTGCGAACCGCCGACACGCCATAGAGTCGCCAACCGTCGGCATGGTGCCACGCTGACCTATCTAGATGTTTCCTGGTCACCAAGGAGGTAGGACGACTTGTGAATGAGTCGACATTTGCTCCCGGGGGTGGTCACCCAGGAATGCCTGCGCAGGGCCAGAGTCATGTGGGACTCCAAGCTGTCGGCTCCGTCGCTGTCCATACCTTCGCAGCCCACCAGAACATCCCGACGGCCCACCAGAGCATGGCCCACCAGAGCATGATGGACGGTCAACACGTGAACGCCATGGCCGGCGACCGCGGCGGTGACCCCGCCCGTCTCGCCGACTACGAGGAAGTGCCCGACGGGCACTTCTACGACCCCGACGCCGAGTACGAGCCCGACCCCGAGTACGCGGCCACCCTCGCGCCCGACGCCGCGCGCCAGCGTCGCGAGCGCATCGGCCCCACCGGCCGGCCGCTGCCCTACTTCCCGATCCCCGGTCCGCTGACCGATCACGGCCCGGCGAAGATCATCGCGATGTGCAACCAGAAGGGCGGGGTCGGCAAGACCACCTCGACCATCAACCTGGGCGCCGCGCTCGCCGAGTACGGCCGCCGGGTGCTGCTGGTCGACTTCGACCCGCAGGGCGCGCTCTCCGTCGGACTGGGCGTCAACCCGATGGAGCTGGATCTGACGGTCTACAACCTGCTCATGGAGCGGGGCATGTCGGCCGACGAGGTGCTGCTCAAGACGGCCGTGCCCAACATGGACCTGCTGCCGAGCAATATCGATTTGTCAGCGGCCGAGGTCCAGCTGGTCAGCGAGGTCGCCCGGGAGTCCACCCTGCAGCGCGCGCTCAAGCCGCTGATGGCCGACTACGACTACATCGTGATCGACTGTCAGCCGTCGCTGGGCCTGCTCACCGTCAACGCACTGACCGCCGCGCACAAGGTGATCGTGCCGCTGGAGTGCGAGTTCTTCGCGCTGCGCGGGGTGGCGCTGCTCACCGAGACCATCGAGAAGGTCCAGGAGCGGCTCAACCCCGAGCTGGAGCTGGACGGCATCCTCGCCACCATGTACGACTCGCGGACGGTGCACAGCCGCGAGGTCCTCGCCCGGGTGGTCGAGGCGTTCGACGATCACGTCTACCACACCGTCATCGGCCGTACGGTCCGCTTCCCCGAGACCACCGTCGCGGGTGAGCCGATCACCACCTACGCGTCCAACTCCGTCGGTGCCGCCGCCTATCGCCAGCTGGCCAGGGAGGTGCTCGCCCGTTGTCACGCCGAGTGAGTCTGCCCGGCGCCGACGAACTGTTCCGCACCACCGGAGGGGTGGGGCTGCAGTCCTCGGCCCCCCGCAGGCAGGTGAACGGCGAGGCGCCCGCCCGGGTGCCCGGCCCGGCCGCTGCCGAGCCCACCCCCGCCCCGGGCGGCACGGCACCCCCCGCCGAAGCGGGGCGCGGCGCCACGGGCACCGCCGGAACAGACCGGGAGCAGGCCGAGGAGCGACGCCCCGCCGCCGCGGACCGGGAGCGCGCCGCCACCGGCCGCAACGCCGACCGGAGCGAGCCCGCCCAGCCCCGGCGGCGTGGCCGGGCCGCCAACCGCCGCCCCAGTGGCCGCGAACGCCACGATGAGAAGATCACCGTCTATGTCTCCGCCGAGGAGCTCATGGACCTTGAACACGCCCGGCTGGTGCTGCGCGGCGAGCACGGGCTCGCCGTCGACCGCGGGCGGATCGTGCGGGAAGCCGTCGCCGTCGTCCTCGCCGACCTCGAGGCACGCGGCGACGCGAGCATCCTCGTACGGCGCCTGCGCGGCCGCTGACGGCATTTGCCGGTGGTTTGCCGATAGCCTGCCCTGCGCGGGCACCGGCCCGCCGCGCCGACCCGTACAGGCCGCAGACGGCCTTGCCCCAGCCCCGATGGACCGCTTCCGCATGCCCACCCCCATGTCCGCCGCCTCCCGCGCCCCGGGCCGCCGCCCCCTGGGCCGCGGCCCCGGCAACCGGACCACGCCACCGGACGGCGACGGCGCGCCGGGCGATCCGCCGCCCGAAGCTCCCCGGGCCCCGGCGCCCGGTGCCGTGATGCCCGGTGCCCAGGCGCCCGGGAGCCCGGCAGGGCCCGATGCGGGGCTCGCCCCACCGCCCGGCGCGGACGCCGGAGGCACGGCGGACGACGGCCGGTTCACGGTCCGGCTGGACAACTTCGAGGGCCCGTTCGACCTGCTGCTCCAGCTGATCGCCAAGCACAAGCTGGACGTCACCGAGGTCGCTCTGTCCAAGGTCACCGATGAGTTCATGGCGCATCTGCGCGCCATGGGACCGGACTTCGACCTCGACCAGACCACCGAGTTCCTGGTTGTCGCCGCCACTCTCCTCGACCTCAAGGCGGCGCGGCTGCTGCCCGCCGCAGAGGTGGAGGACGAGGCGGACCTCGCCCTGCTGGAGGCCCGGGACCTGCTGTTCGCGCGGCTGCTGCAGTACCGCGCGTACAAGCGGATCGCGGACATCTTCAGCGAGCGGCTGGCGGTGGAGGGGCGCCGGTACCCCCGTACCGTCGGGCTGGAGCCGCACCACGCGGAGTTGCTGCCCGAAGTCGTCATCACCATCGGCGCGCGCCGCTTCGCCGAGCTCGCGGTGAAGGCGATGCAGCCCAAACCGGCGCCCCAGGTGTATGTCGACCACATCCACGCCCCGCTGGTGAGCGTCCGGGAGCAGGCCGACATTGTGGTGGCCCGGCTGCGGGAGGCGGGCGAGGCCAGCTTCGGGCAGTTGACCGCCGACGCCCCGGACACCCTGACGGTCGTGGCGCGCTTCCTCGCCCTGCTGGAGCTCTACCGCGAGCGGGTGGTCGTCCTCGACCAGGACGAGGCCCTGGGGGCCCTCACAGTCCGCTGGACGGGCACGGCGGACGCGGCGCCGGTGGTGACCGACGAGTTCGACCAAGAGGTACCGGCCGACCGGGACGGCCAGGAGGCGGACGACCAAGAGGCGACAGAGGAGACCGCGCCATGACCGACACCGAGACCCCTGGCCCGGAGACCGCCGTCCGGGAGACTCCCGGCCCGGGGACCTGGGACCGGGAGACCGCGGATCCGGAGGCTTCGGATCCGGAGGCCTCGGATCCGGAGGATGAGCCCACCACGGTCGTCGCCGCGCTCGAGCTCAAGCCCGCGCTGGAGGCCGTCCTCATGGTCGTCGACGAGCCCGTCACCGAGGAACACCTGGCCAAGGTCCTCCAACGGCCGCGCCGCGAGCTCGCCCAGGTGCTGGGCGAGCTCTCCGAGGAGTACACCGCCCAGGCGCGCGGCTTCGACCTGCGGCCGGTGGCCGGGGGCTGGCGGTTCTTCACCCGCCCCGAGTACGCCGACGCCGTGGAGGCCTTCGTCCTCGACGGCCAGCAGGCGCGGCTGACCCAGGCCGCGTTGGAGACCCTGGCCGTCGTCGCGTACCGTCAGCCGGTCAGCCGTTCGCGGGTCTCCGCCGTTCGCGGGGTGAACTGCGACGGCGTCATGCGCACTCTCCTCCAGCGCGGGCTGGTGGAGGAGACGGGGACGGAACCTGAAACAGGTGCGATCCTGTACAGGACGACGAACTACTTTCTGGAGCGGATGGGCCTGCGCGGCCTGGACGAGCTTCCCGAGCTCGCCCCGTTCCTCCCCGAGGCGGAAGCGGTCGAGGGCGACTCCCAGGAAGGGGTGCCATCGTTCGATCCGGACGCCCCGGACACCGAAGCGGACGACAAGACGGAACTTTGATGCGAAGCAGCGGCAGGAACAGCGGAAGCGGCAACCGGGACAACCGGGGTGGCGGGCGGTCAGGATCGCCCCGCCCGTCGTCCGGGGGCGGCCGCTCCGGCAGCGGGCGCTCCGGCGGGCGCTACGAGGGCGGCGGCTCCGGTGCCGGGCGCCGGGACGACGGCCGTTCCGGCGACCGGCGTGATGACCGGCAGCAGGAGCGCCCCCGCCGGCCGCGCCCCGAGGAGCGCCGCTACGACGTGGGCAATGACGCGCCCGAGCGCGGCCGGGGCACCGGCGGCCGGGGTGCGGCCGCCCGGGGCGGGGCCAAGGGCGGCCCGCGCCGCAGCCCGGCGGCTGACCGCGACCGGCGGTACGCCCCGGCCCGCCCGCGCGAGCTCGACGCCAAGATCGAGGAGCGCAACCGCGAGCGGCACAACAAGCCCCGTCCCAACCTGCCCAAGACCTTCGGCGAGCAGGAGGGCGAGCGGCTTCAGAAGGTGCTGGCCCGGGCCGGCATGGGCTCCCGCCGCGCCTGCGAGGAACTGATCGAGCAGGCCCGTGTCGAGGTGAACGGGCAGATCGTCACCGAGCAGGGGGTGCGCGTCGACCCGGAGAAGGACGAGATCAAGGTCGACGGCCTGACCGTGGCCACCCAGTCGTACCTCTTCTTCGCCCTCAACAAGCCCGCGGGCGTCGTCTCCACCATGGAGGACCCGGACGGCCGCCAGTGCCTGGGCGACTACGTCACCAACCGCGAGACCCGGCTCTTCCACGTCGGCCGCCTGGACACGGAGACCGAGGGCATCATCCTGCTCACCAACCACGGCGAGCTGGCCCACCGTCTCACCCACCCCCGCTACGGCGTCCAGAAGACCTACCTCGCCGCCATCCAGGGCCCCCTCCCGCGCGACATCGGCAAGCAGCTCAAGAGCGGCATCGAGCTCGAGGACGGCTATGCCCGCGCCGACAACTTCCGCGTGGTGCAGCAGACCGGCAAGAACTACCTGGTCGAGGTCACCCTGCACGAGGGCCGCAAGCACATCGTGCGGCGGATGCTGGCCGAGGCGGGCTTCCCGGTCGACAAGCTGGTGCGGACCTCCTTCGGCCCCATCGCCCTCGGCGACCAGAAGTCCGGCTGGCTGCGCCGCCTCACCAACACCGAGGTCGGCATGCTGATGCGCGAGGTCGAGCTCTAGCCGAGCTCCCGGGGTGGTGGCCGCCGCATGACGGCCGGGCTATGACCAGACGGCCAGGCTCACCGCCCGGCCGTCCTCGTCCCGCTGGATCTCCATCATCCCCTGCACCGCATCGCGCACGATCCGCCCGTACACATGCGGAAAGAGCGTGCCCGGCGCGACCCCGGCGGGCAGCGCCCCGGCGGCCGCCTCCCAGCGGACCATGACGCCGAGCCGGTGCTCGTCGATCAGCAATGCCATCAGCGGACCCGGGGTGCCGTGGTAGAAGGCGGAGGCCACCGCCAGCGTCGTGGCCTCGTCGGGGGAACAGTGCACAAATCCCTCGGTGTCCAGGGAAGCGGGCGCGTACGGGCGGTCGGGCAGGGCGAGCCAGTCGTCCAGGTGCACCACGTGATAGATCATGTGCACGTTGTACCGGAAGCGGGCCCGCCCGTCCCGCAGGACCGGTACGGCGGACACCCCCCAGGGGGTGTCCGATGGGTCGGCACGGGCCCTGCGGCGCTCCCCCAGCTAACGCTG
>NZ_JBDJPF010000076.1:0-27786 GCF_054957865.1 Streptomyces xingningensis | reverse complement strand
CCCACTTTGCCGCCCCTCTGAGCTAACGGGGCGTGAGGTGTCCAGGTAACAACATCGCCGTGGGTGTCGGTGTACTGCCGGTCCACCTCCATGTCGGTGCAGTGCCGCAGCACGCCCTCGATCATCGAGGCGACCTCGGAGGCCGAACACGACTTGAGCTGGGAGTAGATACACACCGACTTCCGCTCGACGTGCCAGTAGATCATCACGCCGGGGCCGCGGTAGCGCTGGTGCCACTCGGTCATCAGGTTGGAAGACCAGGCGCCGAACTTGCGGCTGTCGGAGGCGCACGCGGTGCCGGTGCCCCACCACATCTCATCCCGGACGGCGAAGGTGGCGTTCACCAGCTTGCGCAGGGCCGCACGCATGTTGGCGCGGTTGACGAACAGGTGCCGCACCCGCCGCAAGGTCGCTTCGCTCTCGCCGTGCTTGCCGGTCACCGCGACCCGCTTAATGCCCATGTTCGTGCCCAGCCCGAACAGCACCAGCAGCAGGCGGCGCCGCAGCACGTCCTTGGACAGGTTCTCTCTGGTGGCCACCGAGGTGAACTCGGCGATGAAGTCGGTGTCGAACTCGGCGTACTTCAGGATGTCCAGCAGGTCGATGGTGCCCCAGCGCCGCTCGATCTCGCCCTTGACCGCCACCAGGCTCTCCGGCTCCTCCTGCTTCGCCCGAGGGGAGACCCTGATCCACGGCTCGCCGTGCTTCTTGACGATCGCCACCCCGCCCGTCGTGCCCTCCGCCAACGCGCGGTCGAAGCGGTCCAGCGAGGTGCGGAGCTTGCCTTGCAGGGCGGCGATGAACTCCCTGGCGTCCTGCGGCTGGCCCAGCGCGGCGTAGTGCACGTCCCGGTTGTCCTCGAAGTCGGCGGGCAGGTCGTCCTCCGGGTTGCGCCACCGGTTCGCCCCCACCACCCAGATCTCCCGCCGGCGCACCGCGTCCCGCAGCGCGACCAGCACGCACAGCTCGTACGGGATGCGCTCGACCCGCCCCTTGTCGTCCACCGCTGCCGCCCGCCACTGATCCGGCACCACCCCCGCCAATGGCACGCTCTCCGCCGGATCGAAGAACGCCCCCTCCTTCAACGGCTGGTCCAGGTAGCGCTGAAGCAGGTCGATCGCGTCCATCACCGGCCGGTACGCGGTGTTGTTGCACTTCAGCTCCAACGCGCCCAGCAGCGGCGAGAGCATCCGCCGCCAGTGCGCCGAGTACGAGGAGCGCAGTACCGTACGGACCCGGGCCTTGTAGCGGGCCTCGTTGGCCGCGGCCTCCGCCGCCAGGGCCTTCAGCGTCTTCTCCCCGCCGACCACCGGGTAGATCACCCGCCGTACCGTGCCGGACGGCTCGGACAGCGCCGCCTCCGCGACCCGCAGGAGCATGCCCTCCTTGCCCCGGATCTTCTTAAGCTCGGCGTTCAGCTCCTTGTCGACCTTCCGTTCCGCCCTCGTGTTGATCTTCAGCACGAGCTGGATGAACAGGTCCACCAGCGAGTCGGTGATCTCCGTCTGCCGCACATGGCACAACGCGGCCAGCAGCGTCAGGCGCCGGGGCGGCTTCATCCGCTCCAGGTTCGCCGGGTACTCCTTCGATGCCCGCGCCCGCCACGCGTCCACCAGCTTCTCCGACACGTCCGCGAACAGGTCCGCGGGCAGCTCCAGCCGCCTCACGCGCTGGAGCTTGTTCACCTCCGCCAGCAGGCTCTCCAACCCCGGGGCGCCCGGGTCGGTCTTCAGCTCGGCGAAGTGCGAACGCCCGCCGCCCGCCACCGGGCCCTCACTGTCCGCTTCCTCGGCCGCCCCTTCCTCGCTGCTGGCGACCAGGTCCTCCAGGCGCGAGCGGGTCGTGTGCGAGAGCCGCTCCACCCTGCTGCGGCAGAACTGGGCCTCGAAGTCCTTGACTGCCTTGCCCACCAACCGCCCGACCTGCCCCGGGGCCGGCGGCTCGACGTGATCGTTACGACACCGGGCCACCACTGCCGCCGCCAGCCGATCCCGCGACAACTCCACCGGACACAACTCAGCGGCCAGCCACTCGGCCAGCCGCTCCTGGTCCTCCTCGGTGATAGCCCGGAACCCGTACGCCGCCCGGATCTCTCCCCGGTGACGCTGAACCGTCTTGCCCTGCCAGTCGTAGGCGGCCCATGCCTCCGCTGGCACCTTCACCTGCTGAGCCACGTACTCCACCGCAGCAGCAGGCATCTCCTTGACCGTCTCGGGGAACCGAGCTTCCACCTCGAAGAACTTCAGCAGCATCGCGAACCCCAACCGGTTCGCCCCCGACTTGTTCCGTAACCGATTCATGTCGTCTTCGAGCAGCGTCCAGACCTCGATCAGGTCCTCTGGTTCCCAGTCCTGCCGCACCCGTACTCCCTCGCCAACCAGTTGGATCACCACAGCGTGGCGACCGAGCACCAGCCAGAACGTCAGAAGATCGGGACTGTTGCCAGACGGTTACGGAGCGCTACATGTCTGTTCGCCGTAGCTATACGAGAACAGGGCCGGCGAGCGCGTTCGTGGCGCCGTTCCGCCGGGGCCGGGGGCGACGCCAGGGGCGTACTTTACGCCGATGGCTTCGGGCGGGAGCCCGCCCGCTTCCGCCTGCGCAGCAGGACCAGTGGAACGGCCCCCACCAGGCCCAGCGCCCCCGGCGCCACGGCCGCCGTCGCGCTGATGCCCGGCTGGTCGAAGGTGCCGGGGACCGGCAGGGTGTTCCAGCGGTTGAGCGGCCAGGCGATCACCACCGCGCGGCCCACCACGTTCTTCTCCGGCACCATGCCGCCGCCGGGCTGGTTCCGGTGGTAGCGGGAGTCCGAGGAGTTCTGCCGGTGATCGCCCATCACCCAGAGGCGGCCGCTGGGCACGGTGACCTTGAACTGCCCCTCCGGGTCCGGGCTGCAGGCCGTGTTGCCGGGGTAGACATAGGGCTCGTCCAGCGGCTTGCCATTGACCTTCAGCGGTCCGGTGCCCTTGCATTCCACGGTGTCGCCGCCGACCCCGATGACCCGCTTGATCAGGTCCTTCTCGCTGGCGGACGGCATCAGGCCGATAAAGCTGAGCGCCTTTTGGACCACATTCTGCTGCGAGGGCTGATCCGGCAGCCAGTCGCCCGGGTCATGGAAGACGACGACTTCGCCCCGCTCGGGCTTCGATCCGAACCATGGCGTCAGCTTGTCGACCAGTACCCGGTCACCCCGCTGAAGGGTGTCCTGCATCGAATCCGAGGGGATCGAAAACGCCTGCAGCAGAAAGGTCTTAATCAGCAGGGCGAGCACCAGTGCCACGCCTATCAGGATCGGCAGTTCCTTCCAGAAGGAACGCTGTTTCCGCTCCGCCCGCTTCTTCTCCGCCCGGGTCTTCTCCGGCTCCGCGCTGGTCGTCAGATCCCCCACCATCGAACTCCTTTGTTCCGTGATTCATGAGTCGGCATGATCCGGCGGGTCAGGCCTGCCGCAGCCGTGCCGTGTCCGCGGCCCGGACGCCATGCGCCCAGCCCTCCGCATCCCGCCCCTTGAGGCGGTGCGCGGTGGTTTCCGGGAAGAGCCGTTCCGCCGTCTCGCCGACCGCCGCCTCGCGGGCGGCCAGCACCGGCAGCACCTCCGGGCGGCCTTCCGGGACGGTGGCGTCCTGTGCCGCCGCGGCGAGACGGTCGCCGATCCGGCCCGCGTAGGCGATGAGGAACGATTCCCGGAAGTCACGGGTGCGCCGGGAGCCACCGCTGTGATGCCGGTCGGCGGCGCCGTGCATGGCGGTGGTGGCCTGGACGAGGAGCGAGGTGTACATCAACTCGACCAGTTCCAGATCGGTTTCAAAGCCGATGACCGTGGAAAAGGCGTACTCGGCCGACCAGACGGCCCGGCAGTGGCCGGCGGTGGCCACCGCGTCCAGGAGCAGAGCCTTGGCGGATTCATACGGGCCCTCGACACCGATCCGGCAGGCCGTCGGTCCGGCCACCGGCTGCTGGGCGGCGGCGGACAGCAGCGCCTCGTCGAGCGAGTGCCGGGCCATCAGCTCCTGGGCCTTCGCGGAGAGCGCCTCCGCCTCCTCGGCGAAGCCGGTGGACTCGGCCTTGGCCAGCAGCGCCCGGATCCGGGCCAGCGTCCTGGGTTCGACGGCGGCCACCGACGCCGCCGCCCCGGCCGCCCCGGGCAGTGGGCCCACCGCGTCGATCCGCGGCAGGCCGTCGACCAGCCGGAGCGCACCGAGTGCGCAGACGGCCGTCTCAAAACGGCTCAACCGCTCGCGGTGGGCGAACAGTTCGAGGTCGAGCGGCTCGCCGCGCAGCGCGCCCAGCTGCGCCGACCAGCGGGCGCCAAGGGTGTCCGGAGCGTAGCGGCGCGCTTCGGCGGTGATGGCGTCGGCACCGAACCGGGCCTCGGCGGCGGTCAGCCGGCGCTGGGCGAGCCGGAGCACATCGGCGGGCTGCCAGCCGCGCTCCCAGGCGCGCCGCAGGGTCTCCTCGGCGACCCGCAGCACCGCGCGGGCGACGGCCGGCCAGCCGGCCGGGGCGGCGGCCAGCGTGGAGGCGGCGGCATAGAGCGCGTCATCGAGGGCGGGCGCGGGGACGGTGCGCAGACCGCGCAGGGCGGTCCGGACGGTCTCCAGGAGCTCGGCCTCGACGGGCTGGTCCTGCTGGTTGCTGCGCTTGGCCACGGTCTTTCTTCCTTCGGCCTTCCTTCGGCGTACGCCCGTGCGGTGGAACATGCCGCCGGGCGGCGGCCCACACTTCAGTGTCGGCCGCCGCCCGGCGGAGGGGGATCGGGGGGGTGGATCAGGCGCCCGTCGCGCTGCCCTTGACCCACTCGCTCCAGGACATGTTCCAGCCGTTGAGGCCGTTGCTCGGCTGGATCGTCTTCTCGTCGGAGTTCTTCACGATGACGACATCGCCGAGGATCGACTGCTTGAAGAACCAGGCGCCCGGCGTGGACGGGTCGCCGGCGCCCCGCGCGTCCTCGAGGCCCACACAGCCATGGCTGGTGTTCGAGTTGCCGAAGACGCCGCTGCCCCAGTAGTTGCCGTGGATGAAGGTGCCCGAGGTGGACAGGCGCATGGCGTGCGGCACATCCGGGATGTCGTACTCGCCCTTGCCGTCGGACTTGGAGAAGCCGACGGTGGAGCCGTTCATCCGGGTCTCGGTGAACTTCTCGGAGATCACCATCTGGCCGTTGTAGGTGGGGTTGTCCGGGCTGCCGGCCGAGATCGGGATGGTCTTGAGGACCTTGCCGTCCCGCGTCACGGTCATCTGGTGGGTCTTGGCGTCGACCGTGGAGACCTGGGAGCGGCCGATGTTGAACTTGACCGTCTTCTTCTGGACGCCCTTGATGCCCGGGGCGGCCTCGACGCCGTCCAGGTTCATCTTCAGGGTGACCTCGGAGTTGGCCTTCCAGTAGTCCTGGGGGCGGAAGTCGAGGCGCTGTTCGTCGAACCAGTGGCCGACCACCTTCTGGCCGCTGTTGGAGGTGACCTCCAGATGCGACTGAACGGCCTTACGGTCCTTGACCGGCTTGTCGAACTCAATGGACACCGGCATGCCGACGCCGACGGTCGAGCCGGCCTCCGGCGTGAAGGAGCCGATGAAGCTGTTGTCCGGCGAGACGGTGGAGAAGGAGGAGTTCTCGACGGCCTTGCGGCCCTGGTCGTCCTTGGCCTCGGCGATGATCTTGTACTTGGAGGAGCGCTCGAGGTTCTGCTTGGGCTTCCAGGACTTCTTGTCCGCGGCGATCGAACCCTCGACCGGGGTGCCCTTGTCGTTCGTCATCTTGACGTCGGTGAGCTCGCCGTCACTGACCGTGACCTGGGCGGCGTCGGCGGTGATGCCCGCATTGGCGGTGCCGCTCTTGGGCGCGATCTTGATCTGCGCCTTGGAGGCGTCCTTGGCGGCCGCGGCGTCCACCTTGCTCTGCGACTTGTCCTTGCCGGAGTCGTCCTTGCCGTTGTCGTCGCCGCCACCGCAGGCGGCGAGGGTGAGGACACCGCCCAGCACGGCGGCCGCGGCCACCAGGCCCTTGCGGCGCTTGCCGTCCTTCATCACACGCTTCTCCATTGCTCCTGGACCCCGGAATCCCCGAACCGGGCCGTTGGGCGCACGAATCCCGGTTACGCCTAGGGAACGCCTGGGCCCTTTGGCCCGTTCCACCCCCGCGAAAAGTGTGGGGAAGACCACCCAGTAAAGACCCTTGGGGCATCCCGGCCCAAGCCGGGGTCCCGGTACGGGGCGCGCGCCTTTGACTTCCCACTGACTTCCCACCGGCGCGCACATGTCACTACCATCTGGTCCGTCGGGGTCCCGGAGGGTCCACGACCCCTCAATCTCCGGTCTCGCGAAGGGGATTCGTCCTGTGACCGCACGCCGTCCGCTGCTGACCGCCGTCGCCGCCGGTTCGGTGCTGTGCGCGGTGTGGCTGGTACCGACCGCCCATGCGACCTCCGAGCGGCCCGGGCATCCGGCCGGGAACCGCGCCCCGGCGGTCACCCAGAACGCCCGGAACGCGCAGGGCACCCAGGAGCTGAAACTCGCCAGCACCGGCGGCGTGGACACCACGCCCTATCTGGTGGGCGGCATCGCCTTTGTGACGGCGGGCGGTGCGCTGGTCACCGGCGCGGTGCGCAGATCGCGCGCGGCGGCCCGGTGACCCCCGTCAGTTCAGTGATCCGGCGTCAGTTCAGCGGTCCGGTCACCGGCCGCACGGCCTCGATGAGGCTCCCGGACCGTACGAACGCCTCGGCGGCCGCCAGGTCGGGGGCGAGGTAACGGTCCTCCCCGGGCCCCTCGACACCGGCCTCGCGCACCGCCCGGAGCACCGCCTGGGTGGCCGGGGACGGCGTACGCGCGGTGCGCAGCTCGACCGCGCGGGTGGCGGCGACCAGTTCGACGGCGACGACCCGGGTGAGGGCGTCCAGTGCGGTGCGCAGCTTGCGCGCCGCCGACCAGCCCATGGAGACATGGTCCTCCTGCATCGCGGAGGACGGGATGGAGTCCACCGACGCCGGGACGGCGAGCCGCTTCATCTCGCTGACCAGGGCGGCCTGCGTGTACTGAGCGATCATCAGCCCGGAGTCCACGCCCGGGTCGCCCGCCAGGAAGGCCGGCAGGCCGTGCGAGCGGTTCTTGTCGAGCAGCCGGTCGGTGCGGCGCTCGGCGATCGAGCCCAGGTCGGCGGCGGCGATGGCGAGGAAGTCGAGGACATAGGCGACGGGCGCGCCATGGAAGTTGCCATTGGACTCCACCCGGCCGTCGGGCAGCACCACGGGGTTGTCGACGGCGGCGGCCAGCTCCCGGTCGGCGACCAGCCGGGCGTGTGCCAGGGTGTCCCGGCCGGCGCCCGCGACCTGCGGGGCGCAGCGGATCGAGTAGGCGTCCTGGACCCGTGGCGCGTCGTCCTGGTGATGGCCGGTCAGGCCCGAACCGGCCAGTACCCGCAGCATGTTGTCGGCGCTGGCGCCCTGGCCCGGGTGCGGCCGGATGGCGTGCAGCTCGGGGGCGAGGACCTTCTCGGAGCCGAGCAGCGCCTCCAGGGAGAGGGCGGCGGTGATGTCGGCGGAGGTGATCAGGCGGGCGAGGTCGGTGCAGGCCATGACGAGCATGCCGAGCATGCCGTCGGTGCCGTTGAGGAGCGCGAGCCCCTCCTTCTCGCGCAGCTCGACGGGTTCGATGCGGTGTGCGGCGAGCAGCTCGGCGGCCGGGCGGACCACTCCGTCGGGGCCCTCGGCCTCGCCCTCGCCCATGAGGGTCAGGGCGCAGTGGGAGAGCGGCGCGAGGTCTCCGGAGCAGCCGAGGGAGCCGTATTCGTGGACGACGGGGGTGATCCCGGCGTTGAGGATGGCGGCCATGGTCTCCACGACCAGGGGGCGCACTCCGGTGCGGCCCGAGGCGAGGGTCTTCAGCCGCAGGAACATCAGCGCACGCACCACCTCGCGCTCCACACGGGGTCCCATGCCCGCGGCATGGGAGCGCACAATGTTGCGCTGGAGCTGGGTGCGCAGTTCGGGGCTGATGTGGCGTACGGCGAGGGCGCCGAAGCCGGTGGAGACGCCATAGACCGGATCAGGCTTGGCGGCCAGGTCGTCGACGATCCGCCGGGAGGCGGCGACGGCGGCCAGGGCCTCCGGGGAGACGACGACGTGCGCGCCGCCGCGCGCCACGGCGATCACGTCTTCGGCGGTCGTCCCGGACGTGTCCAGCGTTACGTTTTGCACGTTCTGCGCGTTCTGCGCATGCGCCTGCATATCCATATTCAGGCACCCTAGAGACTGAATCGCAGGCTGTCACCACTTGATTCATGGGCGGTTGTCATTACCTACAACGCCGACTGCCAGGCGTTCTTTACCACTGCCGTTACCGCCGCCGTCACCGCTGCCGTTATCGCCGCCCGCGGAAGCGGCGCCGCTCCGTCACCGGCGGCGCGGGCGGTCGGTCCGCGAGCCGGACGACCGGGTCCGAACGGCCCCCGTCCCGCCCCGCGACCACCGGTTTCATGGCCTCCGCCGCCTTGGCGCGGTACTGCGCCGCATCGGCGAGGCGGAACAGCCGCCGCGCGGTGCGCACCGGCCCGATGGGGTCACCCGTGGACGCGACCCCGCAGGCGACGCCCTCGCCCAGCTCCAACTCGCCCGCCCGATGGCACAGTTCCTCCGCGACCCGTACCACCTCGTCCGCCGAGGGCCCCACGCTCACCAGGCAGAACTCATCGCCGCCGAGGCGCGCGGCGAGCGCGCCGGGCAGCTGGGCGCCGCACAGCGAGAGCACCGAGCCGAAGCGTTCCAGCAGCCGGTCGCCCACCGCGTGGCCGAGCGTGTCATTGACCTGCTTCAGCCCATTGAGATCGCACACCACCAGGCTGATCACCGCGCCGTCGGCCAGGTGGCGCTCCATGGCCTCGTCCAGCCGTGCGTCGACCGCGCGCCGGTTGGCGAGGCCGGTGAGCGGGTCGGTGTAGGCGAGCCTGCGCACCTCCTCCAGCCGCTCGGTCTGGGCTATCCCGGCCGCCGTCACGGCGGCCAGCACGGTCGCGAAGTCCGCCGCCACCCGCCCGAAGGCCGGCCCGCCCGCCGGGCGCGCGACATACAGCTCGCCCCAGGCCCGGCCGTGCAGGACGATGGGCGCGATCACACAACTGCCGCGCCCGCGCCGCCGCAGGGCCGCCACCCGGTGCCGGGAGTACGGGCCGGAGTCCACCCGCGGCCCGTCGGCGCACTCCACCCAGGCGGGCGGCCGGCCGCCGGCCCACTTCTCGTGCAGAAACCCGGTGACCTCGGGGAAGTCATGCACCGGATACCACTCCCCGGCCGGGAACCGCTCCTCGTCACCGGCCAGCTCGCCGACGTTCGTCAGCACCCGCAGCCGGCCGTGCTCGCGCTCCCACACCGAGATCGCGGCGAAGCTGCCCTCCAGTGCGCGCAACGCCCCCTCCGCCGCCGCGGCCACGCCCTCCAGCGGGGTGGGCGCGGCCGCCATCGCCTGGGCCAGATCCACCACGGCGCGCAGGCGGTCGTCGCGCTCCCCGTCTTCAGACACCCGAGCCTCACATTCCGTCACTGTGCGCAGTTCCCGCACTCCAGCGTAAGAATGTCGCGCTCATTCCGCCTTATGAGTGTTCGCGATGAGTGTTCACGCTCACTCGCCGGGCCAGTCGGGCTTCCGCTTCTCGTTGAACGCCGCCACGCCCTCCTTGCGGTCGCCGGAGAAGGCCACCGAGCGCCAGGCGGCGTCCTCCACCTCGAGCCCGGCCCGCAGGTCCAGGCCGTGGCCCAGCCGCAGGGCGCGCTTCGCCGCGCGCAGCCCCACCGGCGAGTTGGCGGCGATCCGCCCGGCCAGCGCCAGCGCCTCCGTACGGTCCTCGCCCTCGGGCACCAGGAAGTCGACGAGCCCCAGCTGCCGGGCCTCCTCGGCCGCCACCCGCCGGGCGCTGAAGATCAGTTCGGCCGCCCGGGCCGCGCCGACCCGGCGGGGCAGCAGTTGGGTGCCGCCGCCGCCGGGGATCACCCCGACCGACACCTCGGGCAGGCCCACCACGGCCGTGCCGTCCGCCACGATCACATCGCAGGACAGCGCGAGTTCGAAGCCGCCGCCCAGGGCGAAACCGTGCACGGCCGCGACGGTGGGCACCGGCAGTTCCAGCACGCCGGTGTAGCAGGCACGGGCGTGCGGGCGCTGGCGCGCGAGGTCCGCGTCCGTGAAGGAGTTGCGCTCCTTCAGATCCGCGCCGACGCAGAAGGCGCGCTCATGGGTGGAGGTCAGTACGACGGCACTGACCTCCCGGTCGGCGGCGAGGGCGGCGGCCGCCGCCGCGATGGAGCGGCCCATTTCCGTGGAGACGGCGTTCATGGCCTTGGGCCGGTCCAGGGCCAGTTCGGCCACCCGGCCATGGCGGTGGACCGCGACCCACTCCCCGAAGCGCTGCTCACTCACGTTGGTTCACCTTTCTGGGCGCCGGTGCTGACCCGGCGATCATGCCGCGTGGCCCGGCATCCGGCCAGAGCCGTGCGCAATGGCCGGCTCCGTCCCGGAGGTGTCCGGAAGCCGGGGCCCGCGACACCGCGGAGATCCACCGGACACCCCCTACTCCTCGGCACCGGCCCGGCGGCTCAGGAGCCACGGTTCGACCACGCCCAGACCGCGTACCGGCCGCTGCCACATGGGCTGGAGCGCGAACCGGTAGGCCGGCTGCCCGGCGCCCGCGGCGGCCGCCTCCGCCTCCGACTTGGGGGCGTCCCCGTTGCGCGCCAGTTCCTCGGCGAACGCGCTGTCCACCAGGACGGCGTCCTTGGGCGCTATCGAGGTCAGCCTGCTGGCCAGGTTCACGGTGGTGCCGAACACATCGCCCATCCGGGTCGTGACCGTGCCGAAGGCGATGCCGACCCGCAGTTCGGGCATCGTCTCGTCATGGCTGAGCGTCTCGATCAGGCGCAGGCCGATCTCCGCGGCGGTGCCCGCGTCGTCCGCCGAGTAGAGCACCTCGTCGCCCAGCGTCTTGATCAGCCGGCCGCCGTGCGCGGCGACCAGGTCGGCGGCGGTGGTCTCGAACGCCTCTACCAGCTCGCCCAGTTCCTCCTCCTCGAGCCGGCGGGTGAGCCGGGTGAAGCCGACGAGGTCCGCGAAGCCCACCGCCAGCCGCCGGTCGACCATCTCCGCGTCGTCCTGCGCCTGGACCACCCGGCCGGTGGCGGCGGCGAGCTGGCGCCGCCAGACATAGACCAGGAACTCCTCCAGCTCCGGCAGCAGCAGCTCGACCAGCGGATAGGTGATCTCCGTGCGGGTCATGCCCGGTTCCTGAGGCTCGGTCAGCCCCTCCAGGAAGGAGTCGATCTGCCAGTCGGCGAGCCGCGCGGTGGTCTGGCCGGTGGAGCGCGCCACCTGTACGGCCATCGGCTCGCTCAGCAGCCCCGCCTCCACCAGGCCCGCCAGCCGCCGCAGCGCCAGCACGTCCGCCTCGGTCAGGGCCTTGGCCTGGCCGATGTCGGCGAAGCCCATGGCCCGCCAGAAACGGGAGGCCAGATCCATCGACACCCCTGCCGCACGCGCGGCCTGGAAGGGTGTGTACCGGCGCTCGGCACCGAGGATCAGCGCCTCCAGCCGGAGGGCGAGAGGGTCGGCGCCTTCCTCGGCGCCCTCTTCGTCAAAGGTCCCCTCGAGCTCCTCGGGAGCACCTTCGGTGCTCCCCTCCCCCGTAGCCTGAGCGGCACGGGAGGTACCCCCACCGTCGGCGGTCACCGCCCGCCCCCTGTCCGATCCGTGCGCACTGCCCTGCCGATCGCTGCTCGCCCAGTTGCCGGGCACAACGATACGGCAGGTGTGCCCTAGCTCACTCTCCCGACGGTGCCGGTCGCAGATGGACGATGTCGCCCGCGGCCACCGGCTGCCGCACGCCCTCGGCGGTGGCCAGCACCAGCCGGCCGTCCCCGTCCACGGCCAAGGCCTCCCCGACCAGCTCGCGCCCGCCCGGCAGTTCGGCCCGTACGGTGCGGCCGAGGGTGGCACAGCCTGCCGCGTACGCCTCCTGCAACCGACCCGACCCTGGGTCACCGCCGGCCTGCCGCCACTGCTCGTACCACTCCTCCAGGGAGCGCAGCACGGCGCGCAGCAGGGGGTCGCGGTCGAGCACCTTCGCCCCGGCGAGCGCGAGTGAGCCCGCGGTGGGGACGGGCAGTTCACCGGTGCGCAGGGAGACATTGAGCCCGATGCCGATCACCACGCTGTCGCCCGCCCGTTCGGCGAGGATGCCGCCCGCCTTGCGCTCCTCGCCGCCGACCTGGACCAGCAGGTCGTTGGGCCACTTCAGGGCGGTGTCGACGCCCGCGGTGCGGGACAGCGCGGTAGCGGTGGCGACCCCGGCGAGCAGCGGCAGCCACCCCCAGCGCTCGGCCGGCACGCCGGGGCCCGGGGTGAGCCGGACGGAGAAGAACAGCCCGGAGCGCGGCGGCGCCGACCAGCTGCGGTCCAGCCGCCCGCGTCCGGCGGACTGTTCCTCCGCGATCAGCACCGCGCCCTCGGGCCCGGCGGAGGCGGCCAGGTCGGTGTTGGTGGAGCCGGTGTTGGCGACCACCTGCACGGAGGTCCACAGCCCGCCGGGGCGCAGCAGCGCGCGCCGGAGCGCGGTGGCGTTGAGGGGCGGCCGGTCCAGGTCGGACCAGCGGTTTCCGGAGCTGTCGGGGGGCGTCATGACTGCCACCTTAGGAGGGGGCCGGGTGTGGCCAACGCCGCACTGCCGGAACGCATCGGCGCCGATACGCTACGGACCGGTAGCCATAGTCAGTCCCTCACCTCCCAGGACGAGCAGGAGCCGCAGTCCGATGTCCGAGCGAGACCTCGATGGAATCGACATCCATACGACCGCGGGCAAGCTCGCGGATCTCCAGCGCCGGCTCGAGGAGGCCACGCATGCCGGTTCCGCCCGGGCGGTGGAAAAGCAGCACGCCAAGGGCAAGTTGACGGCTCGTGAGCGCATCGAGCTGCTGTTGGACGAGGGTTCGTTCACCGAGCTGGACGAGCTCGCGCGGCACCGTTCGACCAACTTCGGCATCGACGCCAACCGCCCTTACGGAGACGGGGTGGTCACCGGCTACGGCACGGTCGACGGGCGTACGGTCTGTGTGTATTCGCAGGACTTCACCATCTTCGGCGGCTCGCTGGGCGAGGTCTACGGCGAGAAGATCGTCAAGGTGATGGACTTCGCGCTCAAGACGGGCTGTCCGGTCGTCGGCATCAACGACGGCGGCGGTGCCCGCATCCAGGAAGGCGTGGTGGCCCTCGGCCTGTTCGCCGAGATCTTCCGCCGGAATGTGCACGGCTCCGGGGTCATCCCGCAGATCTCCCTGATCGTGGGCCCGTGCGCGGGCGGTGCGGTCTACTCCCCGGCAATCACCGACTTCACGGTGATGGTCGACCAGACCTCGCACATGTTCATCACCGGCCCGGATGTGATCAAGACGGTCACCGGCGAGGACGTGGGCTTCGAGGAGCTGGGCGGCGCCCGTACCCACAACACGACCTCGGGCGTGGCCCATCACCTGGCGGCCGACGAGAAGGACGCCATCGACTACGTCAAGGCCCTGCTGTCCTACCTGCCTTCCAACAACCTCTCCGAGCCGCCGGCCTTCCCCGAGGAGGCCGATCTCGAGGTCCTGGACGTCGACCGGGAGCTGGACACGCTGATCCCGGACTCGGCGAACCAGCCGTACGACATGCACACGGCCATCGAGCGGGTGCTGGACGACGGGGAGTTCCTGGAGACCCAGGCGCTCTTCGCACCCAACATCATCACCGGTTTCGGCCGGGTCGAGGGGCACCCGGTGGGCGTGGTCGCCAACCAGCCGCTGCAGTTCGCCGGGTGCCTGGACATCAACGCCAGCGAGAAGGCAGCGCGGTTCGTCCGCACCTGCGACGCCTTCAATGTCCCGGTGCTGACCTTTGTGGACGTCCCGGGCTTCCTCCCGGGCACCGACCAGGAGTACAACGGCATCATCCGGCGCGGCGCCAAGCTGATCTACGCCTATGCCGAGGCCACCGTGCCGCTGATCACCGTCATCACCCGCAAGGCGTTCGGCGGAGCGTACGACGTGATGGGCTCCAAGCACCTGGGCGCGGACCTCAACCTGGCCTGGCCCACCGCCCAGATCGCGGTCATGGGCGCACAGGGCGCGGTCAACATCCTGCACCGCCGCTCGCTGGCGGCGGTGGAGTCGGACGAGGAGCGCGAAGAGCTGCGCGCCCGGCTGATCGCGGACTACGAGGACGCCCTGCTCAACCCGTACGAGGCCGCCGAGCGCGGCTATGTGGACGCGGTGATCATGCCGTCGGAGACCCGCCGCCAGATCGTGCGCGGGCTGCGGACGCTGCGGAACAAGCGCGAGGCACTGCCGCCGAAGAAGCACGGCAACATCCCGCTCTAGGAAGGACCTTCCGGTGATCAAGGTCGTACGGGGCAACCCGACCCCCGAGGAGCTGGCCGCCGCACTGGCGGTGGTCCGGGCCAGCGCGGCGGCGCGCGCCACCGCCGCGCCCGGCGCCGAGCCGCCCGTGGAGTGGGCCGACCCGGCCCGGCTGACCGGGGGCAGGCGCGCCCCGCGCCCCGGGCCGCGTGCCTGGCGCACCACGTACTGGCCCGCCTGAGTGCTGGCGAGGTCTGCGCCGGGCACTCACTGAATTCACAGAAGCCTCACAGGTTTGTCCTTTTTGTAAGCAGATTTGCAACCAGAAGTACCCGGCTTCGCATCCTCCTCGGTGAACTGCCGCGATCCGGGGAGTGTGTCCACGTATGAACAAGCCCGTGCGCCATATAGCGATCTTCAGCGGGCTGCTGATCTTCGCGCTGCTCGCCCAGGCCACCTGGGTGCAGTTCGTCCGCGCCGACGAGCTCTCGAACCACGACAAGAACCGGCGGGTGAAGATCAACGCCTATGCCCAGCCGCGCGGCGACATCATCGTCGGCGGAAAGCCCGTCACCGGCTCCAAGGCGACCGACGGCAGTGACCTGAAGTACCAGCGGACCTACACCGACGGCGCGCTGTACGCCACGGTCACCGGCTATTCCTCGCAGATCTACGCCAACAACCAGCTCGAGTACGTCTACAACAAGTTCCTCAGCGGCACCGACGACCGCCTCTTCTTCCAGCGCACCGCCGACATGTTCAGCGGCCGGAGCTCGCACGGCGGCGATGTGGTCACCACCATCGACCCCGAGGCCCAAAAGGCCGCCTACCAGGGCCTGGGCAAGTACAAGGGCGCCGTGGTGGCGATCGACCCGAGCACCGGCAAGATCCTCGCGCTTGCCTCCACCCCGTCCTACGACCCCTCGGTCTTCTCCGGTGAGAGCCTGAAGAACCAGAAGGCCTGGCAGAAGCTGGAGGCGGACAAGGACAAGCCGCTCAGCAACAAGGCGATCAAGGAGCTCTACCCGGCGGGCTCCACCTTCAAGATCCTCACCGCGGCGGCGGCCCTCGACCACGGCCTCTACACGGACATCAACGCCCCGACCGACTCCCCGTACCCGTGGAACCTGCCCGACACCGTGACCCCGATGAAGAACGAGAACGAGAGCGCGCCCTGCCGCAACGCCTCGCTCAAGGTCGCGATGCAGTACTCCTGCAACAACGTCTTCGCCAAGATCGCCGCGGAGCTGGGCAAGGACAAGATGGCCGAGACGGCCGAGAAGTTCGGCTTCAACCAGCAGCTCGACATGCCCGTCCGGGTCACCAAGAGCGTCTACCCCAAGAACATCAACCGCCCCCAGACCGCGCTCACCGGCATCGGCCAGGGCAGCCTCGCCGCCACCCCGTTCCAGATCGCGATGATGACCGCCGCCCTGGCCAACGACGGCAAGATGATGAAGCCCTACCTGGTCGAGAAGCTGCGCGCCCCGGACCTGTCCACCATGGACGAGCACAAGCCCGAGGTCATGTCCCGGCCCGTCTCCGCCGACACCGCCAAGAAGGTGCAGGAGATGATGGAGTTCACCGCCAGGGAGGGCACCGGCAGGTCGGCGCAGATCGACGGAGTCACCGTCGGCGGCAAGACCGGCACCGCCCAGCACGGCGCCAACCTGGAGAAGATCCCGTACGCCTGGTTCGTCTCCTACGCCAAGCAGGCGGACGGCTCCCCGGTCGCGGTCGCCGTCTTCATCGACCCCGAGGGCTCGGGCGTCGACCGCGAGGACGTCTCGGGCGGCGGCCTGGCGGGCCCGATCGCCAAGAAGGTCATGCAGGCGGTGATCAAGAAGTGAGCCAGGGCGGTCCCGGGCCCTCGTAGGCTGGCGGGTATGAACGACACCCGCCGCCTGGTCCTCGCCTCCCAGTCCCCCGCCCGTCTCGGCCTGCTGCGCCAGGCCGGGCTCGCGCCCGAGGTGATCGTGAGCGGGGTGGACGAGGACGCGCTCACCGCCCCCGCCCCGGCCGAGCTGGCGCTGGTGCTGGCCGAGGCGAAGGCGGCCGCGGTGGCCGCACTGGAGGGCGCGGCGGGAGCGCTGGTCGTCGGCTGTGACTCGGTGCTGGAGCTGGACGGCCAGGCGCTCGGCAAGCCGGCCGACGCCGAGGAGGCGACCGCGCGCTGGAAGTCCATGCGCGGCCGCTCGGGGGTGCTGCGGACCGGTCACTGTGTGATCGACACCGCGACCGGTCGCCGCACTGCGGCGACCGCCTCGACGACGGTCCGCTTCGGTGAGCCGACCGACGCCGAGATCGCCGCCTATGTGGCCTCCGGCGAACCGCTGCAGGTGGCCGGTGCCTTTACGCTCGACGGCCGTTCCGCGCCCTTTGTCGAGGGCATCGACGGCGACCCCGGAAATGTGATCGGCCTGTCGCTCCCCCTGCTCCGCGAGCTCCTCGCCGGGCTGGGGATCACCATCACCGACCTCTGGGTGTGAACGAGCGGCTCGGGGAGTGTCCGATGGGTCGGCACGGGCCCTGAGCGGGCTCGGCGAAATCCGGTGCGGTTCGGCAGCGCCCCGAAGGGGCGCGGGGAACTGCGCGACCAGCCACGACGCACCCGCAGATGACGTAGCGGCCTTCCAACGAAGTGCTAGAGCGGCAGCGCGTTGGCCACCTTGCCCAGCTCGTTGAGCTGGTTCAGCTTGCCGAGTTCCTCGACGGCACCGGGGTAGAGGCTGGTCGCCGGGCCCTTGGCCGGCACGCCCTTCGGCGGGGCGGTGACCTTGAGCTTGCCCGCGCTGGTGGTCGGCGGCTCCGCCGAGGGCGCCGCGGGCGCCCCCTTCGACATCGACGCCGAGGGCGTCGACGGCTGGGGCAGCGGCGCGGCGGCGGCCGAAGAGGCCACGGCGGCGGAGGTGACGGTGAGAGCGGCTGAGGCCAGAGCGGCGGCCGCGGCAATGCGCTTGATCATGACATCTTCAACGATGTCATGGCATATCAGTCACCCCCTCTCCGGCCTCCCGATCCCCGAACACCCCTGAAAACGGCCGGAATTCGCACGCCCTTGGGACAGCGATGGCAAGCGTGCGAGCAAACAGCGGCTCGGCCACATCTCGGGGCCGCCCGGCGCGGTGTGCGAGGCTGGTGAGCTTCCGCAGCCACCATCCCGCCCGAGGAGAAGTCAGCCGTGCCACAGTCCGTCGACCGGGCCCTGGACCTGCTGGACGCCGTCGCCGGGGCCGACGGGCCGGTGCCCGCGAAGGCCCTGGCCCGGCAGCTGGGCTGCGGGCTGTCCACCGCCTACGAGCTGCTCGGCACCCTCACCGCACGCGGCCACCTGGCCCGTACCACCGCCGGTTACACCCTGGGCCACCGGGTGCCCGCCCTGCACCAGGCCTTCCGGCGGCAGCTGCGGACGAACCCCGATGACGGGCAGGTGCACGGTCTGCTGCTGCGGGCGCGCCGGTCCGCCGGGGCGGACACCTACTTCAGCACCTACCGGGACGGGGACATCGCCGTCCTCGCGGCCGCCACCTCCGCCCTCCCCGGTGACCCCAAAGACACCGGAGGCACCCCCGTCACCGGCGGCTTCACCCTCGGCCGGGACACCGACGGGCACGCCACCGCCCATGGGAAGGTGCTGCTGGCCGCGCTGGACCGGGCCGCCCGGCAGCGCTATCTGACCGCGACCGGGATGCGGCCGATCACCCCGCGCACCATCACCTCCCCGGAACGGCCGGGCGGCATCCGTCGCTTTGACCCGGGTACGTCGGCATTGGTCCCGCTACCCATGGGTAAACCTCAGACATCCGGGCGCGCACTCCGTCCGCCCCTTCGCATCCTCCGGGCCGGGACGCAAACTTTGTGTCACCCGTTCGTAGGGACTCCACAAATATTCGGCACCGCCACTCCCGGGCGTTCGTCGAGACCTTGACCACACCAACACCCCCACAGCCCTCCGGAAAACGCGGCGTACCGTGGGAGATCGGGGTACCCGGGACCGACCGTGGACGGTGGTTCACGGACCGTGTGGGCAAGGTCACGCTGGAGGTCGGGTCGGCACAAGGTGTCGCCAGTACCTAAACTCACCTTGTTTCAAGGAGGGAGCCATCGTGCGCAAGGTGCTCATCGCCAACCGTGGCGAAATCGCTGTCCGCGTCGCCCGTGCCTGCCGGGATGCCGGGATCGGCAGTGTGGCGGTCTACGCCGACCCGGACCGTGACGCGTTGCATGTCCGCGCGGCCGACGAGGCGTACGCGCTGGGCGGTGACACGCCGGCGACGAGCTACCTCGACGTCTCCAAGGTGCTTGCCGCCGCGGCCGAATCGGGCGCGGACGCCATCCACCCGGGATACGGCTTCCTCTCCGAGAACGCCGAATTCGCCCAGGCCGTCATCGACGCCGGGCTGACCTGGATCGGCCCGCCGCCGCAGGCCATCCGCGACCTCGGCGACAAGGTGGCGGCCCGTCATATCGCCCAGCGCGCGGGGGCGCCGCTGGTGGCCGGCACCCCGGACCCGGTGTCCGGCGCCGAGGAGGTCGTCGCCTTCGCCGAGGAGCACGGGCTGCCGATCGCCATCAAGGCGGCCTTCGGCGGCGGCGGCCGCGGCCTGAAGGTCGCCCGCACCCTCGAAGAGGTGCCCGAGCTCTATGACTCGGCCGTCCGCGAGGCGGTCGCCGCCTTCGGCCGCGGTGAGTGCTTCGTCGAGCGCTACCTCGACCGCCCGCGCCATGTGGAGACCCAGTGCCTGGCCGACAAGCACGGCAATGTGGTCGTCGTCTCCACCCGTGACTGCTCCCTGCAGCGCCGTCACCAGAAGCTGGTGGAGGAGGCCCCGGCGCCCTTCCTGAACGACGAGCAGAACGCGGAGCTCTACCGCGCCTCCAAGGCGATCCTGCGCGAGGCCGGTTACCAGGGCGCGGGCACCTGTGAGTTCCTCGTCGGCCAGGACGGCACCATCTCCTTCCTCGAGGTCAACACCCGCCTCCAGGTGGAACACCCGGTCACCGAGGAGGTCACCGGCATCGACCTGGTCCGCGAGATGTTCCGCATCGCGGACGGCGAGGAGCTCGGCTACGACGACCCGCCGCTGCGCGGCCACTCCTTCGAGTTCCGCATCAACGGTGAGGACCCGGGCCGCAACTTCCTCCCGGCGCCCGGCACCGTGACCCGCTTCGACGCCCCGGCGGGCCCGGGCGTGCGCCTGGACGCCGGCGTCGAGTCCGGCTCGGTCATCGGCCCCGCCTGGGACTCCCTGCTCGCCAAGCTGATCATCACCGGCGCCACTCGTGAGCAGGCGCTGCAGCGCGCGGCGCGGGCGCTGGCGGAGTTCAACGTCGAGGGCATGGCCACGGCGATCCCCTTCCACCGGGCCGTGGTCACCGACCCCGCCTTCACCTCCGACCCCTTCCGGGTGCACACCCGCTGGATCGAGACGGAGTTCACCAACACCATCGCCCCGTTCGCAGGTGCCGTGGCGGACGAGGACGAGGAGCTGCCCGGCCGCGAGACGGTGGTCGTGGAGGTCGGCGGCAAGCGCCTCGAGGTCTCCCTGCCGTCCTCGCTCGGCATGACCATCGCCCGCACCGCCGCCGCGGGCGGCGCCAAGCCCAAGCGCCGCGCGACCAAGAAGGCGGGCTCGGCGGTCTCCGGTGACACCCTGGCCTCCCCGATGCAGGGCACCATCGTGAAGGTCGCGGTCGAGGAGGGCCAGCAGGTGGCCGTCGGCGACCTGATCGTGGTCCTGGAGGCCATGAAGATGGAACAGCCGATCAACGCGCACCGCGCCGGCACGGTCAAGGGCATCACCGCGGAGGTCGGGGGCTCGGTCTCCTCGGGTGCGGTGATCTGCGAGATCAAGGACTGATACGCCAGAACGCCGGTGGCCTCGACCGAAATGATCGGTCGAGGCCACCGGCGTTCCAAGACGTCACACGACGCGGCCGACCTTCTGGATGTGCACCGTGCCCTCTACTACCCGATACAGCACCCGCCAGGATCCCACCGGAAGCCGGTAGTAGCCGGATCCACCGAGCGACGAGGCCGCTTCAGGGCACGGCTCGTCCCCCAGTCCCCGGACCGCCGCGGCACACGCCTTGGCCCCGACCATGTCGATCTGACGTAAGCGCCGGAACTCCTGTGTGGCATGAGGTGCCCACACCATCCTGTACGTCACCCTGCTGCCGTCCGATCTTCAGCGTCCAGCTGCGCCATGAACTCCTCGTGCGGGATCCATGCGCCCCCCGGCTCTTCCCAGCGCGCCTGGGCCAGCTCCAGATCCGCCGCGTCCCTCAGCCGCTGGAGCTCCTCCAGCTCTCCTATCGGGATGAGCGCCGCCGCCGGCTTGCCGTACTCGCTGATGAGGATGTGCTCATGGCCATGGCGCACACGGCCGACGAGCTGCCCGAGCTGATTGCGGGCCTCGACGAGTGGATAGGTGTCCATGCCGAAAGACTGTACAGTCAAGCGGCTGCGTACACAGTCCCTCGTATGAACGACCCAACCCCCAAGGCGTTGATGGCATCCTTGACCCGCGGGGGAGCGAGCGGGAGGACGGACGTAAATGACGACCGACACGGCGCAGACGTCACCACGGCCCATGCGCGCGGACGCACGACGCAACTACGAGCGGCTGCTCGTCGAGGCGCGTACGGCCTTCACCGAGCACGGCACCGACGCCTCGCTGGAGGACATCGCCCGCCGGGCGGAGGTCGGCATCGGAACGCTCTACCGGCACTTCCCCAACCGCACGGCACTGATGAGCGCGGTCTTCCAGGGCGAGGTGGACGCACTGCTCGCGCGCTCCCGGGAGCTGCTCGCCTCACCCGAGCCCTGCCGCGCCCTGGTGGACTGGCTGCGGGCCATCGTGGCGCACGCCAGCACCTACCGGGGGCTGTCCAAGGCGCTGATGGCCGCGCAGGGCGACCAGGACTCCGCGCTGGCGCGGTGCAGCACACCGATGCTCGCGGCGGGCAGCACGCTGCTGGCGCGTGCGCAACAGGCCGGCGTGGTGCGCCCGGACGCGGACATCGCCGACCTGATGCAGCTGACCAATGCCATCTCGCTGGCGGTCGAACAATCCCCGGAGGACCCGGAGTTGGCCGACCGCCTGCTGAGACTGACCCTGAGAGGGATCAGGGAATAGCGGGCGGGCTACCGGCGGCGCGGCGCCAGATCCGCCACCCGCGCCGTCGGCTGGTCACCCAGCGAGGCCGCGCTGCGCAGCTGGTGCGGCCCGGGTGGGCCGCCCTGCCCCGGGCCGGGATACTGCTGGCCGTGCTGGCCGGGCCGGCCGTCTCCGAGCGGGTGGTTGCGCCGCTGCCCGGGCAGCGGCGGCACATCGCGGCGGCGGGCCGGGGCGACCCCCTCGCCGTGCACGCCCGGGGCCGCCCCCGGGCCGGGCCCGGCGACCGAGATGTGCACCCCCTGGTCGGCCAGCGCCTGGAGCTCCGTCGCCGCACGGTCGTCATGCCCGGGCGGCTCGTCGGTCACGAGTCTGGTGATGACATCGGTGGGCACGGTCTGGAACATCGTGTCGGTGCCCAGCTTGGTGTGGTCGGCCAGCACCACCACCTCGGCCGCCGCCTGCACCAGCGCCCGGTCCACGCTCGCGGAGAGCATATTGGAGGTGGACAGGCCGCGCTCGGCGGTCAGGCCGCTCCCGGACAGGAAGGCCCGGCTCACCCGCAGCCCCTGCAGGGACTGCTCGGCCCCGCTGCCGACCAGCGCGTAGTTCGAACCGCGCAGGGTGCCGCCGGTCATCACGACCTCGACCCGGTTGGCATGGGCCAACGCCTGGGCGACGAGCAGGGAGTTGGTGACCACGGTCAGTCCCGGTACCCGGGCGAGCCGGCGGGCCAGCTCCTGGGTGGTGGTACCGGCGCCGACGACGACGGCCTCGCCCTCTTCGACGAAGCTCGCCGCGAGATCGGCGATGGCCGTCTTCTCGGCGGTCGCTAGATGGGATTTCTGCGGGAAGCCGGACTCTCGGGTGAAACCGCCGGGCAGCACCGCACCGCCGTGCCGACGGTCGAGCAGTCCTTCCGCTTCCAGAGCCCGCACGTCACGCCGCACGGTCACTTCGGAAGTCTGGACAACGCGGGCGAGCTCCCGGAGCGAAACCGCCCCGTTGGCCCGCACCATTTCAAGGATCAATTGACGACGTTCTGCAGCGAACACGAAACCGACAGTAACGCCAACGACCATCTGCTTTCAGCAGGTTGCAGCAATTAGCGGAAGTTGTTCGTCGGGCAACCCAAGAAGTGGTATAGGGAACCGGAAGGAGGGGCACCCCTTCCGGCACCCCGGTGACTCAGGACTCCCGCTGTGACTTCCGGGTGTGCAACTGCCGCGCCACCTCGGCGATCGAGCCGGACAGTGACGGGTACACGGTGAACGCGTTCGCGATCTGTTCCACTGTCAGATTGTTGTCGACCGCGATCGAGATCGGATGAATCAGCTCGCTGGCCCGGGGCGAGACCACCACCCCGCCGACCACGATGCCGGTGCCGGGGCGACAGAACATCTTTACGAAACCATCGCGAATTCCCTGCATCTTCGCGCGGGGATTGCGCAGCAGCGGCAGCTTGACGACCCGGGCGTCAATCAAACCGCCGTCCACATCGGCCTGCGTATAGCCAACCGTGGCAATCTCCGGATCCGTAAATACGTTCGCAGATACCGCCTTGAGATTCAGCGGCGCCACCGCGTCACCCAGGAAGTGGTACATGGCAATCCGGCCCTGCATCGCGGCGACCGACGCCAGGGCCAGCACCCCGGTGCAGTCACCGGCCGCGTACACCCCCGGGGCGGTGGTGCGGGAGACCTTGTCCGTCCAGATGTGACCCGACTCCTTGAGCCGGATCCCGGCCTCCGCCAGGCCTATCCCGGCCGTGTTGGGAATCGACCCGACCGCCATCAGACAGTGCGTACCGCTGATGACGCGTCCGTCGGCCAGCGTGACCTCGACCCGGTCCCCCACCCGCTTGGCGGACTCCGCGCGCGACCGCGCCATCACATTCATCCCGCGCCGCCGGAAGACGTCCTCCAGCACCGCGGCCGCGTCCGGGTCCTCGCCCGGCAGCACCCGGTCGCGCGAGGACACCAGCGTCACCTCGGAGCCGAGCGACTGGTACGCGCCGGCGAACTCGGCGCCGGTGACGCCCGAGCCCACCACGATCAGCTGCTCGGGCAGCTCCTCCAGGTCGTACACCTGGGTCCAGTTGAGGATCCGCTCCCCGTCCGGCAGCGCGTCCGGGATCTCCCGCGGATGGGCACCCGTGGCGATCAGCACGGCGTCCGCGACCAGGGTCTCCTCCACGCCGTCCGCCGCGCGCACCACCACCCGGCGGGAACCGTCGGGGGCCTGCTGCGGCTCCAGCCGCCCGCACCCGCGCATCACCCGCCCGCCCGCCCGCGTCACGGACGCGGTGATGTCATGCGACTGCGCCAGCGCGAGCCGCTTCACCCGCCGGTTGACCTTCCCCAGGTCGACACCCACCACGGTGCCGTCCTCCCCGTCGTCGACGGTGATCCCCAGTTCCTCGTACGAGGAGTCGAAGTTCGTCTTCACCTCGGCCGTCGCGATGAGGGTCTTCGAGGGCACACAGTCGGTGAGCACCGACGCCCCGCCCAGACCGTCGCAGTCGACGACGGTCACCTCCGCGCCGAGCTGAGCGGCGACGAGCGCCGCCTCATAGCCGCCGGGTCCGCCACCGATGATCACGATCCGAGTCACGTACTCCATTGTCCCGCACCCATCGAAGCGACTCCCTTCGGGGCCCACCCCTCGAGCCTGCCATCCCAAATGCGGTCCCGCCTCACTCCCGTACCCTCAGAACCATGTCGCTCTACGCCGCGTACGCCGGCAACCTCGACGCGCGGCTCATGACGCGCCGCGCACCCCACTCGCCGCTGCGCGGCACGGGCTGGCTCGCCGACTGGCGGCTGACCTTCGGCGGCGAGCAGATGGGCTGGGAAGGGGCGCTGGCCACGGTCGTCGAGGCGCCGCGCTCCCAGGTCTTCGTCGCGCTCTATGACATCGCCCCGATGGACGAGGACTCGATGGACCGTTGGGAGGGCGTCGGCCTCGACATCTACCGGCGCATGCGGGTACGGGTCCACACCCTGGACGGCGAGGAGCCCGCGTGGATCTACGTCCTCAACGGCTATGAGGGCGGACTGCCCTCCGCCCGCTACCTCGGCGAGATCGCGGACGCCGCGGAATCCGCCGGAGCGCCCCATGACTACGTCATGGAACTGCGCAAGCGTCCCTGCTGATCCCGGCCGAGGTGGCTGTCAGAACCCACAAAGCGACAGTCGCAAGACCGTAACCTGCGACATCTACGCGCGTAGGCAATGAGCGGCTACCCTCGTCCGCGTGAACGCATCAGTTACCCCCCAGACCGACCCGTACGCCGCGGCCGACGCCGCGGCCGCCCGCCTGCGCGAGCTCACGGGCGCCGAGACCCACGACGTCGCCCTGGTCATGGGCTCCGGATGGGTTCCCGCCACCGAGGCGCTCGGTGCTCCCGAGGCCGAGTTCCCGGTCACCGAGCTCCCCGGCTTCTCGGCGGCGGCCGTCGCCGGCCATGCGGGCACGATCCGCTCGTACAAGGTCAACGACAAGCGCGCGCTCGTCTTCCTCGGCCGTACGCACTACTACGAGGGCCGCGGCGTCGTCGCCGTCGTGCACGGCGTCCGCACCTCCGTCGCGGCCGGCTGCAAGACCGTCGTACTGACCAACGGCTGCGGTGGCCTCCGCGAGGGCATGCGCCCCGGCCAGCCGGTGCTGATCAGCGACCACATCAACCTGACGGCGACCTCGCCGATCGTCGGCGCCAACTTCGTCGACCTGACCGACCTGTACTCGCAGCGGCTGCGCACCCTGTGCAAGGAGGTCGACCCGACCCTGGAAGAGGGCGTCTACGCCCAGTTCCCCGGCCCGCACTACGAGACCCCGGCCGAAGTCCGGATGGCCCGCACCCTGGGCGCGGACCTGGTCGGCATGTCCACCACGCTGGAGGCGATCGCCGCCCGCGAGGCGGGTGCGGAGGTGCTGGGCATCTCGCTGGTCACCAACCTCGCCGCCGGCATGACCGGCGAGCCGCTCAACCACGAAGAGGTGCTGCAGGCCGGGCGGGACTCGGCCACGCACATGGGCTCCCTGCTCGCGCAGGTCCTGCCGCGCCTGTAACCGGCACCCCGCCGGGTGCGCTCCGCACAGGACGCATTTCCGGCACCCCGCCGGTGGGTGGACACGCCCCTTCGGGGCGTTGTGCTCCGCACCACCCCTTACCCGCCCCCGCAGGGCTGAGCTCTCCTGTGGGGGCGGGCAGCCGTCGGCCTCCACCGCACAACAGACAAACCCGCAGACGCCGACGTGCGGGAGGGGGCGGGGCGGGACGGGGCCTGGAGCGGGCGTAAGGGTTATTTGCGGCGGCGATCCGGGCACCCAAACGCCTGAGCGCACCCGCCGTAAATAATCCAGCCCCGGAAGGCCCCGTCCCTCCCCGCCCCCGACCCCAACGCATCCGAACGCGCACCCGCAGACCCCCGGAGGACACCGTGGAGCGAGACCTCATCGCCCAGGCCAAGGCATGGCTCGCCGAGGACCCCGACCCCGAGACCCGCGCCGAGCTGGCCGCGCTCATCGACGCCGAGAACCTGCCCGAGTTGGGCGACCGCTTCGCCGGCACCCTGCAGTTCGGCACCGCCGGCCTCCGCGGTGAGCTCGGCGCCGGTCCCATGCGGATGAACCGGACCGTCGTCATCCGCGCCGCCGCCGGTCTCGCCGCGTACCTCAAGAAACAGGGCCACTCCAACGGCACCGTCGTCATCGGCTATGACGCCCGTCACAAGAGCGCCGACTTCGCCCGCGACACGGCCGCCGTCATGGTGGGCGCCGGTCTCCAGGCGGCGCTCCTCCCGCATCCCCTCCCCACCCCGGTGCTGGCCTTCGCGATCCGCCACCTCGGCGCCGTCGCCGGCGTCGAGGTGACCGCCAGCCACAACCCGCCGCGCGACAACGGCTACAAGGTCTACCTCGGCGACGGCTCCCAGATCGTGCCCCCGGCCGACGCGGAGATCGCCGCCGAGATCGCCGCCATCGCCTCCCTCGACACGGTGCCCCGCCCGTCGGCCGGCTGGGAGACCCTCGGCGACAGCGTCGTCGACGCCTACCTCGCGCGCACCGACGCGGTCCTCACCAACGGCTCCGCACGCGATGTGCGCGTCGTCTACACGCCCCTGCACGGTGTCGGCCGCACCGTCCTGACCGCCGCCTTCGAGCGCGCCGGCTTCCCCGCGCCCACGGTGGTCGCCGAGCAGGCCGACCCCGACCCCGACTTCCCGACCGTCGCGTTCCCCAACCCGGAGGAGCCGGGCGCGATGGACCTGGCCTTCGCCACCGCCCGCCAGGCGGCGCTGAACGGCGCCGAGCCGGACATCATCATCGCCAACGACCCGGACGCGGACCGCTGCGCCGTGGCCGTGCCGGCCCCGGACACCGTCGAGGGCTGGCGGATGCTGCGCGGCGACGAGGTCGGTGCGCTGCTGGCCGAGCACCTGGTGCACAAGAAGGCGGTCGGCACGTTCGCGACGACGATCGTCTCGTCCTCTCTGCTGTCCCGGATCGCGGCCGCGTCCCCCGGCACTCCGTACGAGGAGACCCTCACCGGTTTCAAGTGGCTCGCCCGGGTGGACGGTCTGCGGTACGCCTACGAGGAGGCACTGGGCTACTGCGTCGACCCGGAGGGCGTGCGCGACAAGGACGGCATCACCGCCGCGCTGCTGGTCGCCGAGCTGACCGCCGAGCTCAAGGAGTCCGGCCGTACGCTCACCGACCTGCTGGACGACCTCGCGGTGGAGCACGGGCTGCACGCCACGGACCAGCTCTCCGTGCGGGTCGAGGACCTCGCCCTGATCGCGGCCGCGATGCGGCGCCTGCGCGAGCAGCCGCCGGTGCTGCTGGCCGGGCTGCATGTGGTCTCGGCGGAGGACCTGTCCAAGGGCTCGGAGTCGCTGCCGCCGACGGACGGGCTGCGCTACCACCTCTCCGGTGACGAGTCGGGCGAGGTGTCGGGAGCGCGGGTGATCGTCCGGCCCAGCGGCACGGAGCCCAAGCTGAAGTGCTACCTGGAGGTTGTCGTTCCGGTCGCCTCGGGGGCGGCGCTCGCGGATGCGCGGGTCCGGGCGGATGCGGTGCTGGCAGGGATCAAGGCGGACTTGTCGCGGGCGGCGGGCATCTGACCCTCGCGCCCGTGGGGGTGCGGGTTCCGTTGGTGGGTGGGTCGGGGGGGGGGGGGGGGGGGGGGGGGGGGGGGGGGGGGGTTTTGGGGGGGGGGGGGGGGGGGGGGGGGGGGGGGGGGGGGGGCGGGTGTGGGGTTGGTGGTGTTGGAGCGGTTGTCGGTTGCGCGGCGGTTGGGGCGT
>NZ_JBDJPF010000075.1:0-28297 GCF_054957865.1 Streptomyces xingningensis | reverse complement strand
CGGCCGGCCGGGGGGGGGGGGGGGGGGGGGGGGCTGCGGGGGGAGGGGGTTGGGGTGGTCGTGTTGGGCCCGGTGGTGGCGGTGTAGGGGGGGGAGCGGGGGGAGGCCGTGCTGGGTGGGTTGGGTGGGGGGGCCTGTTTCAGGGCGCCCAGGGCGAACTTTGGGCTATAATACCCCAACCCCGGGGGGGGGGGGAAAACAAGAAGGGTTTACCCCCCCCACGGCGGTTGGCGGTTTTTCCCAAGTGAGCCAAGTCCCGCTAAGCGTCTTCGTGCTGCACCGCGCGGCGGGCGTCGGCGTCGAGCACTCCCCAGCTGATCAGCTGCTCGGTGAGCACCGAGGGCGACTGGTCGTAGATCACGGCGAGGGTGCGCAGATCGTCCTGGCGGATCGAGAGGACCTTGCCGTTGTAGTCGCCACGCTGGCTCTGGATGGTCGCCGCATAACGCTGGAGCGGGCCCGCCTTCTCGGCCGGGACATGGGCGAGGCGTTCCAGGTCCAGCACCAGCTTCGGCGGCGGCTCGGCGGCGCCGCCCGGCGTGGTGCCGGGCAGCAGCTCCTGCACGGGCACACCGTAGAAGTCGGCCAGCTCGGCCAGGCGCTGCACGGTCACGGCGCGGTCGCCGCGCTCGTACGAGCCCACTACGACGGCCTTCCAGCGCCCCTGGGACTTCTCCTCGACACCATGGAGTGAGAGTCCCTGCTGGGTGCGGATGGCACGGAGCTTGGCCCCGAGCTGTTTGGCGTATTCGCTGGACATAAAGCTCCCCGGACGCTGTATTAACGTGCGGCTCCGCCGCGCGGCTGGTAACTCACTGTGAGGTTACGCAGCGTAATCTGACTTCGTCAAGCCGAATGGTCCGTGCCATCCGCCGTCAGGGGGGCCGGTGGGAGCCCAGAGGCGGTGCTGGTACGGTGGACCACGCAATTCCGACGTCCTTTAATGCCCGTCCCGTGAGGCGGAGAAGGGGGTCCGTTTAAACATGGACGCAAACACTCCCGCGCGGCCCGTGCTCGAAGCACCGGACATCGCCCGGGTTCTCACCCGCATCGCCCACGAAATCGTCGAGCGCGCCAAGGGCGCGGACGACGTGGTGCTTCTCGGCATTCCCACCCGCGGCGTCTTCCTCGCCCATCGGCTGGCCTCCAAGCTCGAGGAAATCACCGGCGCCAGGATGCTCGTCGGCTCTCTCGACATCACCATGTACCGCGACGACCTCCGGCTGCGGCCGGCCCGCGCGCTCGCCCGCACCGAGATCCCCGGCGAGGGGATCGACGGGCGGCTGGTGGTCCTCGTCGACGATGTGCTCTTCTCCGGGCGGACGATCCGCTCGGCCCTCGATGCGCTCAACGACATCGGCCGCCCGCGTGCCGTCCAGCTCGCGGTCCTCGTCGACCGCGGCCACCGCGAACTTCCGATCCGCGCCGACTATGTCGGCAAGAACCTCCCCACGTCGCTGCGGGAGACGGTCAAGGTCCAGCTCACCGAGGAGGACGGGCGCGACAGCGTGCTCCTCGGCGTGCGCGGGGCCGCCGCCGGGCGGTAGCCGCTCCCGGGCCCGTGATCCGGGCCCGTGGGCCCGCACGCCCGGCCCTGCCCCTGCACACCTCACCGCCCGGAGCACACCGGGGCGCAGGCCCCGCAACCTCCATCACAACGGAGCGAACCAGATGAAGCATCACCTCATCTCGGCCGCCGACCTCTCCCGCGACGACGCCGTCCTGATCCTCGACACTGCCGAGGAGATGGCCCGGGTCGCGGACCGGCCGATCAAGAAGCTGCCCACCCTGCGCGGCCGCACCGTGGTCAACCTCTTCTTCGAGGACTCGACCCGGACCCGCATCTCCTTCGAGGCCGCCGCCAAGCGGCTCTCCGCCGACGTCATCAACTTCTCCGCCAAGGGCTCCTCGGTCTCCAAGGGCGAGTCGCTCAAGGACACCGCCCTGACCCTGGAGGCGATGGGCGCGGACGCCGTGGTCATCCGGCACGGCGCCTCCGGCGCCCCGTACCGGCTGGCCAACTCCGGCTGGATCGACGGCGCCGTCGTCAACGCCGGTGACGGCACCCATGAGCACCCCACCCAGGCACTGCTGGACGCCTTCACCATGCGCCGCCGGCTGACCGGCCCCGACGCCGGGCTCGGGCAGGACCTGGACGGGCGCCGGATCACCATCGTGGGCGATGTGCTGCACAGCCGGGTCGCCCGGTCCAATGTCCTGCTGCTCACCACGCTGGGCGCCCAGGTCACCCTGGTCGCCCCGCCCACCCTGGTGCCGATCGGCGTCGAGCACTGGCCCTGCGAGGTCTCCTACGACCTGGACGCGGTGCTGCCCAAGTCCGATGCGGTGATGATGCTGCGCGTCCAGCGCGAACGCATGAACGCCGCCTTCTTCCCCACCGAGCGCGAATACGCCCGCCGCTACGGCCTGGACTCCGACCGGATGGCCCGGATGCCGGAGCACGCCATTGTGATGCACCCCGGCCCGATGAACCGCGGCATGGAGATCACCGCCGAGGTGGCGGACTCCGTCCGCTGCACCGCCGTGGAGCAGGTCGCCAACGGCGTCTCGATCCGGATGGCCGTCCTGTACCTGCTGCTGGGCGGCGCGGAACCCGCTGTCGCGGGACACCGTGCGGCGGCAGACCAATGACCGGGCCGACGCCAGTGCCGCCCACCGACCACCCGCGCCCTCGCCCCGCGATGGCGCCGACCGCCGGCCGCCGACGCGGCGGGTCCCCCGAGGAGACGCAGTGACCATGAGCAAGACCCTGATCCGCGGCGCCCGGCCGCTGGGTGGCGAACCACGGGACGTCCTCATCGACGGCGGGACCATCGCCGAGGTGGGCACCGGCATCGAGGCACCCGACGCGGCCGTGCTCGAGGCCGACGGCAAGATCCTGCTGCCCGGCCTCGTCGACCTGCACACCCACCTGCGCGAGCCCGGCCGCGAGGACTCCGAGACCGTCCTCACCGGCACCCGGGCCGCCGCCGTCGGCGGCTTCACCGCCGTGCACGCCATGGCCAACACCTTCCCGGTCGCCGACACCGCCGGGGTCGTCGAGCAGGTCTGGCGGCTCGGCAGGGAGTCCGGCTACTGCGACGTCCAGCCCATCGGCGCCGTCACCGTCGGCCTGGACGGCAAGAAGCTCGCCGAGCTGGGCGCCATGCACGATTCCGCGGCCGGGGTGCGGGTCTTCTCCGACGACGGCAAGTGCGTCGACGACGCCGTGATCATGCGGCGCGCCCTGGAGTATGTGAAGGCCTTCGACGGCGTCATCGCCCAGCACGCCCAGGAGCCGCGGCTGACCGAGGGCGCCCAGATGAACGAGGGCGTCGTCTCCGCCGAGCTGGGCCTGGGCGGCTGGCCCGCCGTGGCCGAGGAGTCGGTCATCGCCCGCGATGTGCTGCTCGCCGCGCACGTCGGCTCCCGGGTGCACATCTGCCACCTGTCCACCGCGGGGTCCGTGGAGATCGTGCGCTGGGCCAAGTCCAAGGGCTGGCACGTCACCGCCGAGGTCACCCCCCACCATCTGCTGCTCACCGACGAGCTGGTACGCACCTACAACCCCGTCTACAAGGTGAACCCGCCGCTGCGCACCGAGGCCGATGTGCTGGCCCTGCGCGAGGCGCTCGCCGACGGCACCATCGACTGCGTCGCCACCGACCACGCCCCGCACCCGCACGAGGACAAGGACTGCGAGTGGGGCGCCGCCGCCATGGGCATGGTGGGCCTGGAGACCGCGCTGTCGGTCGTCCAGCGGACCATGGTCGACACCGGCCTGCTGGACTGGGCCGGCGTCGCCGACCGGATGTCCTTCCGCCCGGCCGCCATCGGCCGCCTCGCCGGGCACGGCCGGCCGGTCGCCGCGGGTGAGCCCGCCAACCTCACCCTGGTCGATTCCGCATACCGTGGTGTGGTGGACCCCGCGGGCTTCGCCTCCCGCAGCCGCAACACCCCCTACGAGGGCCTCGAGCTGCCGGGGCGCGTCACCCACACCTTCCTGCGGGGCCGGGCGACGGTCGTGGACGGGAAGCTGACGTGACACCTTTGATCAACCTGGCGGACGGGCAGAAGTCGCAGGCCGTCACCGACTGGGCCGCGCGCGTCGGCTGGGTCGTGGGGCTGCTGCTCTTCATCGCGCTCCTCTACTGGCTGATGCGCGAGGGCTGGAAGTGGCGCGGCACGCTCCAGGGAGACCTCCCCGAACTGCCCGCCGCCCCCGGGGAGCCGGGGCCGGCCCTGCTCACGATGACCGGCCGCTACCACGGCTCGACCACTGCCGGCCAGTGGCTGGACCGCATCGTCGCGCACGGTCTCGGCGCCCGCAGCCGCGCCGAGCTCACCCTGACGGAGCAAGGCGTCCATATCGTCCGGCCCGGGGCCCGCGACTTCTTCATCCCCGCCGCCGCCCTGCGCGGCGCCCGTCTCGACAAGGGCATCGCGGGCAAGGTGCTCGCCGAGGGCGGCCTGCTGGTGCTCACCTGGGAGCACGGCGACCGGACCATCGACTCCGGATTCCGCTCCGACCGGGCGGCCGGGCACCCGGCCTGGGTCGAGGCAGTGACCACGCGGACCACCCGGATCGAGCACCACCAGAACGACAGCACCACGGAAGGCGCACGATGACGACCTCCCCCGAGGGGACCGGCAAGGTTCCCGCCGTACTCGTCCTGGAGGACGGCCGCACCTTCCGCGGCCGTGCCTACGGGGCCGTGGGGGTGACCTTCGGCGAGGCGGTGTTCTCCACCGGCATGACCGGCTACCAGGAGACCCTCACCGACCCCTCCTACCACCGCCAGGTGGTCGTCATGACCGCCCCGCACGTCGGCAACACCGGCGTCAACGACGAGGACCCGGAGTCCTCCCGGATCTGGGTGTCCGGCTATGTCGTGCGCGACCCCGCCCGCGCCCCCTCCAACTGGCGCTCCCGCCGCTCGCTGGACGAGGAACTGCGCCACCAGGGCGTCGTCGGCATCCGCGGCATCGACACCCGCGCCCTCACCCGCCACCTGCGCGAGCGCGGCGCCATGCGGGTCGGCATCTTCTCCGGCAACGCGCTGCCGGACGAGGGCACCATGCTGGCCGAGGTCCGCCAAGCCCCCGAGATGCAGGGCGCCGACCTGTCCGCCGAGGTGGCCACCAAGGAGGCGTACGTCGTCCCGGCGATCGGGCCCGACGGCGGAGCCGTCCCGATCGGCTCTGCGAGGTTCACCGTCGCCGCCGTCGACCTGGGCATCAAGGGGATGACCCCGCACCGGATGGCCGAGCGCGGCATCGAGGTGCACGTCCTGCCCGCCACCGCCACCCTCGAGGACGTCTACGCCGTCGGCCCCGACGGTGTGTTCTTCTCCAACGGCCCGGGCGACCCGGCCACCGCCGACCACCCGGTCTCGGTGCTGCGGGGCGTGCTGGAGCGCAGGACTCCACTGTTCGGCATCTGCTTCGGCAACCAGATCCTCGGCCGCGCCCTCGGCTTCGGCACCTACAAGCTCAAGTACGGCCACCGGGGCATCAACCAGCCCGTACAGGACCGTACGACCGGCAAGGTCGAGGTCACCGCGCACAACCACGGCTTCGCCGTCGACGCCCCGCTCGACCGGGCGACCGACACCCCCTACGGCCGTGTCGAGGTCTCCCATGTGTGTCTGAACGACAACGTGGTGGAGGGCCTCCAACTGCTCGACCGGCCGGCCTTCAGCGTCCAGTACCACCCCGAAGCAGCAGCGGGACCGCATGACGCGGCCTACCTGTTCGACCGCTTCGTGTCCCTGATGGAGGGCCAGCGTGCCTAAGCGCACCGACATCCAGTCCGTTCTGGTCATCGGCTCCGGCCCGATCGTCATCGGCCAGGCCGCCGAATTCGACTACTCCGGCACCCAGGCCTGCCGCGTCCTGAAGTCCGAGGGCCTGCGAGTCGTCCTGGTCAACTCCAACCCGGCCACCATCATGACCGACCCGGAGATCGCCGACGCCACCTATGTGGAGCCGATCACCCCGGAGTTCGTCGAGAAGATCATCGCCAAGGAGCGCCCCGACGCGCTGCTGCCCACCCTCGGCGGCCAGACCGCGCTCAACACCGCCATCTCCCTGCACGAGAACGGCGTCCTGGCGAAGTACGGCGTCGAGCTGATCGGCGCCAACGTCGAGGCCATCCACAAGGGCGAGGACCGCGACCTGTTCAAGGGCGTCGTCGAGGCCGTCAACGCCAGGACCGGCCACGGCGAGTCCGCCCGCTCGGTCATCTGCCACTCCATGGGCGAGGTCCTGGCAGGTGTGCAGACGCTGGGCGGCTACCCGGTCGTCGTCCGCCCCTCCTTCACCATGGGCGGCGCGGGCTCCGGCTTCGCGCACGACGAGGAGGAGTTGCGCCGCATCGCGGGCCAGGGCCTCACGCTCTCCCCGACCACCGAGGTGCTCCTGGAGGAGTCCATCCTCGGCTGGAAGGAGTACGAGCTGGAGCTGATGCGCGACAAGAACGACAACGTCGTGGTCGTCTGCTCCATCGAGAACTTCGACCCGATGGGCGTGCACACCGGCGACTCCATCACCGTCGCCCCCGCGATGACGCTCACCGACCGCGAGTACCAGGTACTGCGCGACATCGGCATCGCGATCATCCGCGAGGTCGGCGTCGACACCGGCGGCTGCAACATCCAGTTCGCGGTCAACCCCGAGGACGGCCGGGTCATCGTCATCGAGATGAACCCGCGCGTCTCCCGGTCCTCCGCACTGGCCTCCAAGGCCACTGGCTTCCCGATCGCGAAGATTGCCGCCCGTCTCGCGGTCGGCTACACCCTCGACGAGATCCCGAACGACATCACCGAGAAGACCCCGGCCTCGTTCGAGCCCACCCTCGACTATGTCGTGGTCAAGGCGCCCCGCTTCGCGTTCGAGAAGTTCCCGGCCGCCGACGCCACCCTCACCACCACCATGAAGTCGGTGGGCGAGGCCATGGCGATCGGCCGCAACTTCACCGAGGCGCTGCAGAAGGCGCTGCGCTCGCTGGAGAAGAAGGGCTCGCAGTTCGACTTCGTCTCCGAGCCCGGTGACAGGACGGAGCTGCTGGCGAAGGCCCAGGTCCCCACCGACGGCCGGATCAACACCGTCATGGCCGCGATCCGCGCCGGCGCCACCCGGCAGGAGGTCTTCGACGCCACGAGGATCGACCCGTGGTTCACCGACCAGCTCTTCCTGATCCAGGAGATCGCCGAGGAGCTGCGCGACACCGCCGAGCTGGAGCCGGAGCTGCTGGCCGAGGCCAAGCACCACGGCTTCTCCGACGCCCAGATCGCCGCGGTCCGCGGCCTGCGCGAGGACGTCGTCCGCGAGGTCCGCCACGCGCTCGGCATCCGCCCGGTCTACAAGACGGTCGACACCTGCGCCGCCGAGTTCGCCGCGAAGACCCCGTACTTCTACTCGTCCTACGACGAGGAATCCGAGGTCGCCCCGCGCACCAGGCCCGCGGTGATCATCCTCGGCTCCGGCCCCAACCGCATCGGCCAGGGCATCGAGTTCGACTACTCCTGCGTCCACGCCTCCTTCGCGCTCAGCGACGCCGGCTACGAGACCGTGATGGTCAACTGCAACCCGGAGACCGTCTCCACCGACTACGACACCTCCGACCGGCTCTACTTCGAGCCGCTCACCCTGGAGGACGTACTGGAGATCGTCCACGCCGAGCAGCAGGCCGGCCCCGTCGCGGGTGTCATCGTCCAGCTCGGCGGCCAGACGCCGCTCGGCCTGGCCCAGGCGCTCAAGGACAACGGCGTGCCGATCGTGGGCACTTCACCCGAGGCCATCGACCTCGCCGAGGAGCGCGGAGCGTTCGGCCGGGTGCTGACCGAGGCCGGGCTGCCCGCGCCGAAGTACGGCACCGCCTTCTCCTTCGAGGAGGCCAAGGCCATCGCCGCCGAGATCGGCTACCCGGTCATGGTCCGCCCGTCCTACGTCCTCGGCGGCCGCGGCATGGAGATCGTCTACGACGAGCCCTCGCTCGGCGGCTACCTGGAGCGGCACGCCGGACTGATCTCCGAACACCCGGTCCTCATCGACCGCTTCCTCGACGACGCCATCGAGATCGACGTCGACGCGCTCTATGACGGCCACGAGCTCTACCTCGGCGGCGTCATGGAGCACATCGAGGAGGCCGGCATCCACTCCGGCGACTCCGCCTGCGCGCTGCCCCCGATCACCCTCGGCGGCTTCGACATCAAGCGGCTGCGCGCCTCGACGGAGGCCATCGCCCAGGGCGTGGGCGTCCGCGGCCTGATCAACATCCAGTTCGCCATGGCCGGGGACATCCTCTACGTCCTGGAGGCCAACCCGCGCGCCTCCCGCACCGTCCCCTTCACCTCCAAGGCGACCGCCGTGCCGCTCGCCAAGGCCGCCGCCCGGATCTCGCTGGGCGCGACCATCGCCGAGCTGCGCACGGAGGGCATGCTGCCCGCGGCGGGCGACGGTGGCACCCTGCCCATGGACTCACCCATCTCCGTCAAGGAGGCCGTGATGCCGTGGAGCCGCTTCCGCGACGCCTCCGGCCGCGGCGTGGACACCGTCCTCGGCCCGGAGATGCGCTCCACCGGCGAGGTCATGGGCATCGACAGCGTCTTCGGCACCGCCTACGCCAAGTCGCAGGCCGGCGCGTACGGCGCACTGCCCACCAAGGGCCGCGCGTTTGTCTCCGTTGCCAACCGCGACAAGCGCTCGATGATCTTCCCGGCCCGGGAGCTGGTCGCCCACGGCTTCGAGCTGCTGGCCACCTCCGGCACCGCCGAGGTCCTCCGGCGCAACGGCATCAACGCCACCGTCGTGCGCAAGCAGTCCGAGGGGCCGGGTCCCCACGGGGAGAAGACGATCGTCCAGCTCATCCACGACGGCCAGGTCGACCTGATCGTCAACACGCCCTATGGCACCGGCGGCCGGCTCGACGGTTATGAGATCCGCACCGCCGCCGTCGCCCGCGCGGTCCCGTGCCTGACCACGGTCCAGGCGCTGGCCGCGGCCGTCCAGGGCATCGAGGCCCTCACCCGCGGCGATGTCGGAGTCCGCTCCCTGCAGGAACACGCCGGACAGCTGACCGCCGCCCGCGAGGCGTAAGGCGACTGAGGGGGTGTGCCGACTCATCGGACACCCCCTGGGGGGACACCGGAAGGTGTCCCCCTCTCTATGACCCCGAAGGCTGGACATGTACCGACTCTTCTTCGACCTGATCTTCAAGCGCATGGACCCCGAGAAGGCCCACCACCTGGCCTTCGCCTGGATCCGCGCCGCCGCCCGGATCCCCGTGCTGCGCACCCTCGCCGCCGCCGTCCTCGCCCCCCGCCACCCGGCGCTGCGCACCGAGGCGCTGGGCCTGCGCATGCACGGCCCCTTCGGCCTCGCCGCCGGCTTCGACAAGAACGCCGCCGCCATCGACGGCATGGCGATGCTCGGCTTCGACCACATCGAGATCGGCACCGTCACCGCCCGGCCGCAGCCGGGCAACCCCAGGAAACGGCTCTTCCGCCTCGTCGCGGACCGCGCGCTGATCAACCGCATGGGCTTCAACAACGACGGCTCGGCGGCCGTGGCGGAGCGCCTCGCGTCCCGTGATCCGGTCTTCAGTACCACCGTCGGCGTCAACATCGGCAAGACCAAGGCCGTGCCGGAGGCCGAGGCCGTCGCCGACTACGTCACCTCCACCGAGCGGCTCGCCGCCCACGCCGACTACCTGGTCGTCAACGTCTCCTCCCCGAACACGCCCGGGCTGCGCAACCTCCAGGCCACGGAGCAGCTGCGCCCGCTGCTCACCGCCGTCCGCGAGGCCGCCGACCGCACGGTCACCGCCCGCCGGGTGCCGCTGCTGGTGAAGATCGCCCCCGACCTCGCCGACGAGGACGTGGACGCCGTCGCCGACCTGGCCGTCGAGCTCGGCCTGGACGGCATCATCGCCACCAACACCACCATCGCCCGCGACGGCCTCGGCCTGCGCACCCCGAAGCACACCGTGGCGGCCATCGGAGCCGGCGGCCTCTCCGGAGCCCCGCTGAAGGCCCGCTCGCTGGAGGTCCTGAGCCGCCTGTACGCCCGGGTGGGGGACCGGATCACCCTGGTCGGGGTCGGCGGCGTCGAGACCGCCGACGACGTCTGGGAGCGCATCCTCGCGGGCGCCACCCTCGTCCAGGGCTACAGCGCCTTCGTCTACCGGGGCCCGTTCTGGTGCCGGGCCATCCACCGGGGGCTCGCGGAGAAGCTCGCCGCCGGCCCGTACGCCACCCTCGCCGAGGCAGTCGGCGCCAACCACCGGAAGGTGACCGCAGCATGACGCTCCAACCGTTCGGCGCCCGACTGCGCCGCGCCATGGACGAGCGGGGCCCGCTGTGCGTGGGCATCGACCCGCACGCCGCCCTGCTCGCCGACTGGGGCCTGGACGACGACATCGCGGGCCTGGAGCGCTTCAGCCGCACCGTGGTGGAGGCGCTGGCCGACCGGGTCGCCGTGCTCAAGCCGCAGTCCGCCTTCTTCGAGCGGTTCGGCTCGCGCGGCATCGCCGTCCTGGAACGAGCCGTCGCCGACGCCCGGGCCGCCGGGGCGCTGGTGCTGATGGACGCCAAGCGCGGCGACATCGGCTCGACCATGGCCGCGTACGCGGCGACCTACCTCGACCCCGCCTCCCCGCTGTTCTCGGACGCGGTCACCGTCAGCCCGTACCTCGGCTACGGCTCCCTGCGCCCGGCCCTGGACCTGGCGCGGGAGAGCGGCACCGGTGTCTTCGTCCTCGCGCTCACCTCCAACCCCGAGGGCGCCGAGGTGCAACACGCGGTACGGGCCGACGGCGCGAGCGTCGCCGCGACGATGCTGGACCACCTGCGGGCGGAGAACGCCGGGGCGGCGCCGATGGGCTCGTACGGCGCCGTGGTCGGTGCCACGCTGGGCGACTCGCTGGGGACGGCCGGCGTCTCGGTGGCCATCGGCGGACCGCTGCTCGCCCCGGGCATCGGCGCGCAGGGCGCCACCGCCGCCGACCTGCCGGGGGTCTTCGGCGCGGCCGTCCGCGACGTCGTCCCCAGCGTCAGCCGGGGCGTGCTGCGGCACGGCCCGGACGTGGCCGGATTGCGGGAAAGCGCCGCCCGGTTCGCCGGCGAAGTGCGCGCCGCGGTGGACTCGGCGGCGGGGTGACGGGGGCCGCACGGCGCAGAACACGGCGGACGAAGACCGGTCAGCACAAAAATTGATGGTCATTATGTCCAGAAAAGTCCTGGTCGGGCAAGGCTGACCAGGACTTTTCATCTGTTCTCGCTGACTGGAGCGGCATCGGCCGCTAGTCTCCGACAAGAGCGAACGTGCAAGCGCGTTGCTCGTTGCTCCCCAGGTGTGGGCCTACTAGGTTCCTCACCGGTCCGTATCCGACAGTTCGACATCCGAGGTGACGTAGGCGTGGCTCTTCCGCCCCTTACCCCTGAACAGCGCGCAGCCGCGCTCGAAAAGGCCGCCGCGGCTCGCCGGGAGCGCGCCGAGGTCAAGAATCGGCTCAAGCACTCCGGCGCCTCACTGCACGAGGTCATCCAGCAAGGCCAGAAGAACGATGTCATCGGCAAGATGAAGGTCAGCGCCCTTCTGGAAAGCCTGCCCGGCGTGGGCAAGGTTCGCGCCAAGCAGATCATGGAGCGGCTCGGAATTTCCGAGAGCCGACGAGTGCGCGGGCTCGGCTCGAATCAGATCGCCTCCCTGGAACGGGAGTTCGGCAGCACCGCCGCCTGAGTTTCCAGGCACTCCCGGGAACCGGGATAATCACTGCATGAGTAATGCTGTCTCCCGGGGGACGTCCCCCGTCCCCCCGGCCAGACGTCCGCGGCTGACCGTGCTCTCCGGCCCCTCCGGGGTCGGCAAGAGCACGGTCGTCGCTCATATGCGCAAGGCCCACCCCGAGGTGTGGCTCTCGGTCTCCTGCACCACCCGCAAGCCGCGCCCCGGCGAGCAGGACGGTGTCCAGTACTTCTTCGTGGACGACGAGCAGTTCGACAAGCTCGTCGCCAACGGTGAACTGCTGGAGTGGGCCGAATTCGCCGGCCACCGCTACGGCACGCCACGCCAGGCGGTGCTCGACCACCTGGAGGCGGGGCAGCCCGTGCTGCTGGAGATCGACCTCCAGGGCGCCCGGCTGGTCCGGGAGTCCATGCCGGAGGCCCGGCTGGTCTTCCTCGCCCCGCCGGGCTGGGACGAGCTGGTCCGCCGGCTCACCGGCCGGGGGACGGAGTCGCCCGAGGTGATCGAGCGCAGGCTGGCTGCCGCGCGGGTCGAGCTGGCGGCCGAATCCGAGTTCGATGCCACCCTGGTCAACACCTCCGTCGAGGACGTGGCGCGCGAGCTGCTAGCCTTGCTGCGTTGAACTGGGGATTTTTCCGCGGGGTGTCCCGCAGGGCCCCGGATTCAAGAACTGCACATCTTTCTTCACCCCCTTCGGAAGGCAGAGAGTGTCCTCTTCCATCACCGCGCCCGAGGGCATCATCAACCCGCCGATTGATGAGCTGCTCGAGGCCACCGACTCGAAGTACAGCCTGGTGATCTACGCCGCCAAGCGTGCGCGCCAGATCAACGCGTACTACTCGCAGCTCGGCGAGGGCCTGCTGGAGTACGTCGGTCCGCTGGTGGACACCCATGTCCACGAGAAGCCGCTCTCCATCGCGCTTCGCGAGATCAACGCGGGCCTGCTGACCTCCGAGGCCGTCGAGGCCCCGGCACAGTAGGCAGGGCACGCCCCAGAGCGTCACCAAGGGTCCGGCAGCGCGGCTGTCGGACCCTTGGTGTGTGATGGGTTCGTACACATCAGCGAGAGCGCGGGGAGAAGCGAGCGATGGGCAAGCCCAAGGTCGTTCTGGGGGTCAGCGGCGGAGTCGCCGCCTACAAGGCGTGTGAGCTGCTGCGCCGGCTGACCGAGTCGGGGCATGACGTACGGGTCGTACCGACCGCGTCCGCGCTGCACTTCGTCGGCGAGGCGACCTGGGCCGCGCTGTCCGGCCACCCCGCCGCGACCGAGGTGTGGGAGGGCGTGCACGAGGTGCCGCATGTGCGGATCGGCCAGGAGGCCGACCTCGTCGTGGTGGCGCCGGCCACCGCCGACCTGCTGGCCAAGGCCGCGCACGGGCTGGCCGACGACCTGCTGACCAACACCCTCCTCACCGCCCGCTGTCCGGTGGTCTTCGCGCCCGCGATGCATACCGAGATGTGGGAGAACCAGGCCACCCGGGAGAATGTGGCGACCCTGCGGCGCCGGGGCGCCCTGGTGATCGAGCCCGCTGTCGGCCGGCTCACCGGTGCGGACACCGGCAAGGGCCGCTTCCCGGAACCGGGCGAGATCTTCGAGATCTGCCGCCGAGTGCTGGCCCGGGGCTCCGCGGCGGCCGTCGCCGACCTCGCCGGGCGCCATGTGGTCATCAGCGCGGGCGGCACCCGGGAACCGCTCGACCCGGTGCGCTACCTCGGCAACCGCTCGTCGGGCCGGCAGGGATACGCCCTGGCCCGGACGGCCGTCGCCCGGGGCGCCCGGGTGACTCTCGTCACTGCCAACAGCGACCTGCCGGACCCGGCCGGCGCCGATGTCATACGGGTCGGCACGGCCGTGCAGCTGAGGGAGGCCGTACTCAAGGCCGCCGCCGACGCCGATGCCGTGGTGATGGCCGCCGCCGTCGCCGACTTCCGGCCCGCCCACTACGCCACCGGCAAGATCAAGAAGCGGGAGGGGCAGGAGCCCGCCCCGGTCGAGCTGGTGCGCAACCCGGATGTCCTCGCCGAGCTCTCGGCGGACCGGGCACGGCCCGGCCAGGTCGTGGTGGGCTTCGCGGCCGAGACCGAGGATGTGTTGGCCAACGGCCGGGCCAAGCTCGCCCGCAAGGGCTGCGACCTGCTCGTGGTCAATGAGGTGGGGGAGCGCAGGACCTTTGGCTCCGAGGAGAACGAGGCCGTGGTCCTGGCCGCCGACGGGACCGAGACCCCGGTCCCGCGCGGACCGAAGGAAGCCCTCGCGGACACCGTCTGGAACCTCGTCGTCCGCAGGCTGACCTGAGCGGTTTGCCTGAATGCTCCCCGGGATCGGAGTGGCGAGTGTCACAGTCCAGGTGGTCGGTGATGCCGGACCGGATGTTCGGGGGGCGCAAAGGCCGGATAAACTGACACCTGGATCCGCGTCGAGCGCAGCTCTCGGCCGGTTCCGTCAATGCTCAGCCAGCAGCCGCTGCAACCCCAGGGAGCGATGTGTCCCGCCGCCTGTTCACCTCGGAATCCGTGACCGAGGGTCACCCCGACAAGATCGCTGACCAGATCAGCGACACCATTCTCGACGCCCTCCTCAAGGAGGACCCGACCTCCCGGGTCGCCGTCGAGACCCTGATCACCACCGGCCTGGTGCATGTGGCCGGCGAGGTGACGACCAAGGCCTACGCACCGATCGCCACGCTCGTGCGCAACAAGATCCTCGAGATCGGCTATGACTCGTCCAAGAAGGGCTTCGACGGCGCCTCCTGCGGTGTCTCGGTGTCCATCGGCTCGCAGTCCCCGGACATCGCGCAGGGTGTCGACACGGCCTATGAGAAGCGGGTCGAGGGTGCCTCCCAGCGGGACGACTCCGATGACCTGGACAAGCAGGGCGCCGGCGACCAGGGCCTGATGTTCGGCTACGCCTGCGACGAGACGCCCGAGCTGATGCCGCTGCCGATCAACCTGGCGCACCGGCTCTCGCGCCGGCTGACGGAGGTCCGCAAGAACGGGACCATCCCCTATCTGCGCCCGGACGGCAAGACCCAGGTCACCATCGAGTACGACGGCAACAAGGCGGTCCGCCTGGACACCGTGGTCGTCTCCTCCCAGCACGCCTCCGACATCGACCTGGACTCGCTGCTGGCGCCCGACATCCGGGAGTTCGTGGTCGAGCACGTGCTCAAGGAGCTGGTCGACGACGGCATCAAGCTGGACACCGAGGGCTACCGCCTGCTGGTGAACCCGACCGGCCGCTTCGAGATCGGCGGCCCGATGGGTGACGCGGGACTGACCGGCCGCAAGATCATCATCGACACCTATGGCGGCATGGCCCGCCACGGTGGCGGTGCCTTCTCCGGCAAGGATCCGTCCAAGGTGGACCGCTCCGCCGCCTACGCGATGCGCTGGGTCGCCAAGAACGTGGTGGCCGCCGGCCTGGCCGCCCGCTGCGAGGTCCAGGTCGCCTACGCCATCGGCAAGGCCGAGCCGGTGGGCCTGTTCGTGGAGACCTTCGGCACCAACACGGTCGACACCGAGAAGATCGAGCACGCCATCGGCGAGGTCTTCGACCTCCGCCCGGCCGCCATCATCCGCGACCTCGACCTGCTCCGCCCGATCTACGCCCAGACCGCGGCGTACGGCCACTTCGGCCGCGAGCTCCCCGACTTCACCTGGGAGCGCACGGACCGGGTGGACGCGCTGCGCAAGGCCGTGGGCCTGTAGCACGCCTGGCGTTCCGCCACCGAGGCCCGGAGACCGGACAACGGTCTCCGGGCCTCGGTGCGTGTCGGACCCGTCTGGTAGGACTGAAGCCGTGAGCAGCGAGAACGGTCGGCCGGCGGTGGAACCCCCCCAGGAGCAGGGGGAGCAGCTCGCGCTCATCCGCGAGCTGGTGCGCAAGGCCGATGTGCCACGGGCCAGACCGCGCACCTGGCGGGGGGCCGCGCTGGCGCCGGAGCTGCCCGTCGCCCGGGTGCTGGTGGACAAGGGGGCCGTGCACCTCGACCGGCTGTGGGACTACGCCGTGCCCGCCGAGCTCGACGCCGACGCCCGCCCGGGCACCCGGGTGCGGGTGCGCTTCGGCGCCGGCACCCGGCAGGTGCGGGACGGGCGCCGCGAGGGCGGCGGGCTGCTCGACGGGTTCATCGTCGAGCGGGTGGCCGAGTCCGACTACCACGGGCCGCTGGCCGCCCTGGCCCAGGTGCTGTCCCCGGAGCCGGTGCTCGGCCCGCCGCTGCTGCGGCTCTGCCGGGCCGTCGCCGACCGGTACGCCGGATCCCTGGCGGATGTGCTCCAGCTGGCCGTGCCGCCCCGGCACGCCCGGATCGAGGGCGAGCCGTCGCCGTCGCCGCTGCCGCCGCCCGCCGCCCCGGAGCCCGGCAGCTGGTCCCGGTATCCGACCGGGCCCGCCTATCTGGACGCCCTCGCCCGGGGCGACTCCCCGCGCGCGGTGTGGACCGCGCTGCCCGGGCGGCACTGGCCGCAGGAGCTGGCGCGGGCCGCCGTGGCGGCGCTCGCCGCACGGCGGGGCGTGCTGATCGTGGTGCCGGACGGCCGGGCCGCCGCCCGCGTCGACGCCGCCCTCACCGAGCTGCTCGGCCAGGGCCGGCATGTGCTGCTGACCGCCGACACCGGGCCGGAGGAGCGCTACCGCCGCTGGCTGGCCGTCAACCGCGGTGCCGTCCGGGCGGTCGTGGGCACCCGGGCCGCGATGTTCGCGCCGGTGCGCGACCTGGGGCTGGTCGCGATCTGGGACGACGGCGACTCCAGCCACAGCGAGCAGCACGCCCCGCAACCTCATGCGCGGGAGGTGCTGTTGATGCGCGCGGCGCACCAGAAGGCGGCGTTCCTGCTGGGGGCCTTCTCCAGCACGGTCGAGGCGGCACAGCTGGTGCGGACCGGCTGGGCGCTGCCGCTGACCGCGTCCCGTGACCGGGTGCGGGCCGAAGCCCCCCTGATCCGTACGGTGAGCGATGCCGACCTGGAGCGGGACGGCGCCGCCCGGGCGGCCCGGCTGCCGACCCTCGCCTGGCGTGCCGTGCGGGACGCCCTGGAGTGCGGGCCGGTGCTGGTGCAGGTGCCGCGCCGGGGCTATGTGCCCCGCCTGGCCTGCGAGCGCTGCCGTGAGCCCGCGCGCTGCGAGCACTGCGCGGGCCCGCTGGAGGCGCGCGGCGGCGACGGTGCGCTGCACTGCGGCTGGTGCGGGCGCCAAGCGCGCGACTGGCACTGCGGCGAGTGCGGTGGGGTGCGGCTGCGGGCCCAGGTGGTGGGGGCCCGGCGCACCGCCGAGGAGCTGGGCCGGGCCTTTCCCGCGGTGCCGGTGCGGACCTCCGGGCGCGACCAGGTGCTGGACACCGTCCCGGATGTTCCTGCCCTGGTGGTGTCCACGCCCGGGGCCGAGCCGGTGGCCGAGGGCGCGGGCTATGCGGCCGCCCTGCTGTTGGACGGCTGGGCGCTGCTGGGCCTTCCCGATCTGCGGGCGGGCGAGGAGGCGTTGCGCCGCTGGCTGGGCGCGGCCGCACTGGTCCGGGGCCAGGAGGCGGGCGGCACGGTGGTCGTGGTGGCCGAGCCGACGCTGCGGCCCGTACAGGCCCTGGTGCGCTGGGATCCGGCCGGGCATGCGGCGCGTGAGTTGGCCGAGCGGGCGGAGCTGGGCTTTCCGCCGGTGTCCCGGATGGCTTCGGTCTCCGGGCCGCCGGAGGCGGTCGCCGATTTCCTCGCCCTGGCCGTGCTGCCGGAGGGGGCCGAGGTGCTCGGGCCGGTGCCCTTGCCGGTGGTGCCGCCCGGCCGGGCGCGCCGGGCCGACGGCCCTCCACCGGCCTTCGGCCGGGGCTATCCCCAGCCGGGCGAGCGGTGGGAGCGGGCGCTGTTGCGGGTGCGGCCCGGGCGGGGCGCGGCGCTGGCGGCCGCGCTCAAGACCGCCCAGGCGGTGCGGCTGACCCGGCGGGAGGGCCAGCCGGTGCGGTTGCGGATGGATCCGCCGGACATCGGCTGAGCGGCGCGACGGGCGCCCGGGCCGCCGCTCCCCGCCATCCGGCGGCGGTCCGCAGTCAGCCGTTGCGCGGGCCGGGGAACGCCGATGGCCGGGCCGCCTCCTCGCGGAGGGATCCCGACGGCTGCCCCGGTACGGTGCGCGCGGCGGGGACGACCGTCACGGCGGACTGCGCCAGGGCGCTCTGCCCGTCGGCGGAACCGTTCTCCGTGGTGCTCTGTCCATTGGCCCGGCGCGCGCCGTAACGCCGGTGCACCGCCTGCTTGGTGACCCCCAGCGCCGAACCCACCGCGTCCCAGGAGAAGCCCAGCGAGCGGTCGAAGTCCACCGCCGCCGTGACCAGCGTCTCGACGCTGTCCCGCAGCTCCTGCGCCAGCCGGACGGTCGGCGCGGGGGCCCGCCCGTAGACGACGAAACCCGCGGACGGGCCGGTCCGGCGTGGACGGTAGACATTGCCCAGCTGAGCGGTCAGGGTACGCAGCGCGTCCACCTGCCGGCGGACCCGCTCGATGTCCCGGACCAGAAGATGCAGGCTGGCTCTCGCCTGGGCGTCGTGGGTTGCGTGGTCGGGCATGAACAAGCCTCTCGGACCGGCGGTGAACGGGGCGTAAGCGAAAGAGAATTGACGGTCAACGGAAGCGGGCCGCGGTTGCGGCCCGATTCGGTCAATCTCTCTTGACCCAACGCGCCACGGCCCGACGGGTCACGGTATGGGGGCGCACATCCGCCGGAATGAGGCGCGTGGTGCCCCGCACGCCCCTTGGGCCGGGGGCCCCGCCCAAGCGCTTCGCCGGACGTCCGGTACGTCAGCTGCGGGTGCGCCGTGGCTGGTTGCGCCCACCCGGCGGAGCCGCACCAGGGCCTGCACCGGTCCATAGAACACGCCCTAGACTGGTGCGCCGTCCCGAGCCGCGCTTGAGAGGTAGTGTCCGCCACCCATGAGGCTTGTCTTCGCCGGTACCCCCGAGGTTGCCGTACCCGCCCTCGACGCCCTGCTCGCCTCGGACCGCCACGAGGTCGTCGCCGTCGTCACCCGGCCCGACGCCCCGGCGGGGCGCGGGCGCCGGCTCGTCGCCGGCCCGGTGGCCGAGCGGGCCGAGGAGGCGGGCATCGAGGTGCTCAAGCCCGCCAGACCGCGCGACGAGGACTTCCTCGCCCGGCTGCGGGAGCTCGCACCGGACTGCTGTCCGGTCGTCGCCTATGGCGCCCTGCTGCCCAGGGCCGCGCTGGAGATCCCCGCGCACGGCTGGGTCAATCTGCACTTCTCGCTGCTGCCCGCCTGGCGCGGCGCCGCTCCCGTCCAGCACGCGGTGCTGGCCGGTGACGAGGTCACCGGCGCCGCCACCTTCCAGATCGAGGAAGGGCTCGACTCCGGCCCCGTCTACGGCGTGCTCACCGAAGAGGTCCGCCCCACCGACACCAGCGGCGACCTGCTGACCCGGCTCGCCTTCGCCGGCGCGGGGCTGCTCGCCGCGACGATGGACGGCATCGCGGACGGCACCCTCAAGGCCGTGCCGCAGCCCGCCGAGGGCGTCTCCCTCGCCCCGAAGATCACCGTCGAGGACGCCCGGCTGGACTGGTCCGCCCCCGCGCTGCGCGTCGACCGCGTCGTCCGCGGCTGCGCCCCCGCGCCCGGCGCCTGGACGCTCTTCCGCGGCGAGCGGCTGAAGGTGATGTCGGTGGCGCTGTGCCCCGGCCGCACGGACCTGGCCCCCGGCGAGATCGCCGCGGCCAAGAACACCGTCCACCTCGGCACCGGTTCGCACGCGGTGGAGCTGCTGTGGGTCCAGCCCCAGGGCAAGAAGCCGATGAAGGCCGCCGACTGGGCCCGTGGCGTCCGCATCGCCGCAGGCGAGAGGCTGGGCGGGGCGTAGGCTGGAGCCCTTCGTCACCATAGCCCCGGAGCACCTTCGTGAACGACCAGGCGTCCCGCCGACCGCACAGCCGCCCCGCAAAGCCCCACCGCCGGCCCAAGAAGGACCCGGTGCGGATCCTCGCCTTCGAGGCGCTGCGGGCGGTCGACGAGCGGGACGCCTACGCCAACCTCGTGCTGCCGCCCCTGCTGCGCAAGGCCCGGGAGAAGGGCGGCTTCGACACCCGCGACGCCGCCCTCGCCACCGAGCTGGTCTATGGCACGCTGCGCCGCCAGGGCACCTATGACGCGATCATCGCCTCCTGTGTGGACCGCCCGCTGCGCGAGGTGGATCCACCGGTGCTGGACGTGCTGAGCCTGGGCGCGCACCAGCTGCTCGGCACCCGCATCCCCCCGCACGCGGCGGTGTCCGCCAGCGTGGAGCTGGCCCGGTGCGTCCTCGGGGACGGGCGGGCGAAGTTCGTCAACGCCGTACTGCGCAAGATCGCCGCGGATGACCTCGGGGGATGGCTGGAACGAGTCGCTCCGCCGTACGAGGACGACCCCGAGGAACACCTCGCCGTGGTGCACTCGCACCCGCGCTGGATCGTCTCCGCGCTGTGGGACGCCCTGGGCGGCGGCCGGGCCGGGATCGAGGACCTGCTGGAGGCGGACAACGAGCGGCCCGAGGTGACCCTGGTCGCCCGCCCCGGACGGGCCACCACCGACGAGCTGTTCGCCGCTGTCGGGGGGGACGCCGAGGGTGCGGCGCTGCCCGGCCGCTGGTCGCCGTATGCCGTGCGGCTCGCCGAGGGCGGCGAGCCGGGCGCGCTGGACGCCGTGCGCGAGGGCCGGGCGGGCGTCCAGGACGAGGGCAGCCAGCTGGTCGCCCTGGCCCTCGCCGCCGCCCCGCTCGAGGGACCGGACCGCCGCTGGCTGGACGGCTGTGCGGGACCCGGCGGCAAGGCCGCCCTGCTCGGCGCGCTGGCGGCCGGGCGCGGCGCCGCGCTGCTGGCCTCCGAGCGGCAGCCGCACCGGGCCCGCCTGGTCGAGCGCGCGCTGGCCGGCAACCCCGGGCCGTACCAGGTCATCGCCGCCGATGCCACCCGCCCGCCGTGGCGGGAGGGCTCCTTCGACCGGGTCCTGGTCGATGTCCCGTGCACCGGTCTGGGCGCCCTGCGCCGCCGTCCGGAGGCCCGCTGGCGCCGCCGCCCCGAGGATCCGGCATCCTTCGGGCCGCTCCAGCGCGACCTGCTGCGGGAGGCCTTGCGCGCGGTGCGGGTCGGCGGCGTCGTCGGCTATGCGACCTGCTCCCCGCACCCGGCGGAGACCAAGGCCGTGGTGGACGACGTCCTCAAGCGACAGGGCGTCAGCGCCCGGTGGATCGACGCCCGGCCGCTGATGCCGGGTGTTCCCGCCCTCGGGGACGGCCCCGATGTCCAGCTCTGGCCGCACCTGCACGGCACGGACGCGATGTACCTGGCGCTGCTGCGCCGCACCGGCTGACCGGTTGTGGGTGGTTCGGCCCTCCCGGGTCAGCGCCGCGCACCCGGCATGGCAGGCTTGAGGGCATGAGTGTCCAGATCAACCCCAGCATCCTGAGCGCGGACTTCGCCCGCCTGTCCGACGAGGCGCAGGCCGTCAAGGGCGCCGACTGGCTCCATGTCGATGTGATGGACAACCACTTCGTGCCCAACCTCACGCTGGGCATGCCGGTTGTCGAGTCGCTGAGCCGGGCCACCGAAACCCCGCTGGACTGCCATCTGATGATCGCGGACCCGGACCGCTGGGCTCCGCAGTATGTGGAGGCGGGCGCCGGGTCGGTCACCTTCCATGCGGAGGCCGCCGCCGCGCCGGTGCGGCTGGCGCGGGAGATCCGGGCCAAGGGCGCCCGGGCGTCGATGGCGCTCAAGCCCGCGACGCCGATCGAGCCCTACGCCGATCTGCTGCCGGAGCTGGACATGGTGCTCATCATGACCGTCGAGCCCGGCTTCGGCGGCCAGGAGTTCCTGGACCTCACCCTGCCCAAGATCCGCCGCACCCGGGAGCTGATCTCGCGGCATGGTCTGCAGCTGTGGCTGCAGGTCGACGGCGGGGTCTCGGCCGGCACCATCGAGCGGTGCGCGGAGGCCGGCGCCGATGTGTTCGTCGCCGGATCCGCCGTTTACGGTACGGACGACCCCGCCGCGGCCGTACGCTCGCTGCGCGAGCGGGCGGAGGCGGCCACCGCCACCGCGCCCTGGGCCTGTGAGCACTGAGCCGCCCCCGCTCTCGCCCGAATTGCTGAGCGCGAAGGTCAAGGCCTGATCAAGGGCTGCCGTTTCTGACAGGATGACGGTCGAGTCCACAAGGTGAACACAGAAGTGAGGAGACCGTGGTGTCGACGGGCCGTTCAGCCACGCCGATGGGGCCCGCCGAGCTGGTGCAGGCGGCGGCCATGGCTCGCCGCTTCTACCTCGAGGGCAAGTCGAAGATCCAGATCGCCGAGGAGTTCGGCGTGAGCCGCTTCAAGGTCGCCCGGGTGCTGGAGACGGCGCTGGAGCGCGACTTGGTGCGGATCGAGATCCGGGTGCCGGCCGAGCTGGATGCGGAGCGCTCGGATGCGTTGCGCGCCCGGTACGGCCTGCGGCATGCGGTGGTCGTCGAGTCCCCGGCCGACGCGGCCGACGACGCACCCGACCCCGAGAACCTCGGCGAGGTGGCGGCCGGTCTGCTCGGTGAGCTGGTGCATGAGGGCGATGTGCTCGGCCTCGCCTGGGGCCGCTCCACCATCCACATGGCCGCGGCTCTGCACCGGCTGCCGCCCTGCACGGTCGTCCAGCTCACCGGGGTGTACGACGCGGGCACCGCCGAGCGCGGCTCGGTGGAGGCCGTCCGCCGGGCGGCGCAGGTCTCCGGCGGCGAGGCGCATCCGATCTACGCGCCGATGCTGCTGCCCGACTCGGCCACCGCCGCCGCGCTGCGCGGCCAGACGGGCATCGCCCGGGCCTTCGACTACTTCGACAAGGTCACCGTCGCGGCCGTCTCCATCGGCTCCTGGGAGCCGGGGATTTCCACGGTCTACGACATGCTCTCCGAGGCGGAGCGGGCCCACTACGCCTCGCTCGGTGCCGCCGCCGAGATGTCCGCGCACCTCTTCGACGCCGACGGCCGCCGCATCGGGCGCGACCTGGGCGAGCGCTGCATCACCGTCGAGGCGGACCGGCTCCGGCGCATACCGGAGGTCGTCGCCATCGCGGGCGGGCTGCGCAAGGCGGCGGCGATCGGCGCGGTGCTGCGGTCCGGGCTGGTGACCAGCCTGGTCACGGACACCGCCGCCGCGGACTATCTGCTGGGGGAGACGGGCCCGGGTCCGCGTCCCGCGCTGGAGCGGGCGGACCCTGACGCCTGATGCGTCGCGGGACCGGGGCGAAATCCCCCCAGATCCCATCAACCGGCAGTGCACTGGCGATCTTTGACTACAGCTTTGTAGACAGGTAAGCCTAACCTGACTAAGGTATGGCTTCGCTTACCAGTGCGACCGGCGGTCGTGTCAGGGCCACCCCCGTGCGCTGACGCCCGCGCGGGGAGGACATATGTGGGACGACGCGTTTCCGAGTTTTCTGATCGGCCTCAGGGAAGGACTTGAGGCCGGCCTCATCGTCTCCATCCTTGTCGCCACCCTGGTCCGGGCGGGGGCCAAGTCCCGGCTGCCACAGGTCTGGACGGGCGTACTGGCCGCCGTGGCCCTGGCCATGAGCTTCGGCGCGGTGCTCACCTTCACCGCCGCCACCCTGTCCACCACGGCCCAGGAATCCTTCGGCGGCGCGCTCAGCGTCGTCGCCGTCGCCTTCGTCACCGCCATGGTCTTCTGGATGCGGCGCTCGGCCCGCAATCTCTCCGGCGAGATCCGGGAGAAGGTGACCAGCGCGCTCACCATGGGCGCCGGCATGCTGATCGTCACCTCGTTCCTGGCGGTGGGCCGCGAAGGCCTGGAGACGGCCCTGTTCCTGTGGACCACCGCACGAGCGGCCGGAGAGTCCGCCGGGCCGATGACCGGCGCCGGAATCGGGCTCATCGTGGCGACGGTGCTGTGCTGGGGCCTCTACCGCCGGGTGCTGAAGATCAACCTGACGAAGTTCTTCACCGCCACCGGCGTGGTGCTCATCGTCATCGCCGCCGGCGTCCTCGGCTATGGCCTGCGCGACCTTCAGGAGGGCGGCGTCCTGCCGGGGAAGACGGCGTTCGCCTTCGACCTGAGCCCGCACATCGATGCCGGCTCCTGGTACAGCACGCTGGTCCAGGGCGTCCTCAACCTGACGCCCGCCATGACCTGGCTGCAGGTCATCGCCTATGCCGGCTACCTGGCCGCCGTGCTGACGCTCTTCGTGCGGGGCGTACGGGCCACCCGGCCGAAGCCGGAGCCGAAGCCGAAGCCGGAGACCGCCGGTACCGAAGCCGGATCCGCGCCCGCATCCGGGACGGACTCCGGGCGCGCCCCGCGCCGCCGCCCTGCCTGGGCGATACCCGTGGCGGTGGTCGCCGTGCCCGCCGCGGTGGCCGGTGCCGTGGTCGCCTTCGGCGACTCCAAGCCCGCCGGTGCCCAGACCGTCGCCGTCTCGGAGCAGGAGTGCGGCAAGGGCTTCGCCGCGCCCAAGCCCGGCCGGCAGACCTTCCAGATGCACAACACCGGGGACAAGGCCTCCGAGGTCTACCTCGTCGACCCGGCGACCAACGCCGTCTACGGCGAGATCGAGGGCCTCGCCCCCGGTACCACCCGCGACCTGGTCGCCACCGTCGGCAGCGGCCAGTACGCCTGGCGCTGTGTGCCCACCGGAGGCAAGGCCGTCACCTCCGCTCCGGTGCGGGTCAGCGGCGGCGGCAACGTCAAGGCCGTCGCCCCGGTCTCCGCGGAAGACCTGGCCAAGCCGCTGGGCTCCTACCGCGGCTATGTCAACCAGGGCCTGGCCACGCTCGTTTCACAGACCCGCAAGCTCGGCGACGACATCGGACACGGCGACCTCGACGCCGCCCGCGCCGACTGGCTCACCGCCCACCGCACCTACGCCTCCCTCGGCGCCGCCTACGGCACCTTCCAGGACTTCGACAAGAAGATCAACGGGCGTACCGCAGGGCTCCCGGACGGCGTGCGCGACAAGGACTTCGCCGGCTTCCACCGCGTCGAGTACGGGCTGTGGCACGGCGCCTCGGCCGATGACCTGCGCGCCCCCGCCCAGCAGCTCGCCCAGGACGCCGAAGGTCTCCAAAAGGCCTTCCCCAAGCAGGACTTCGACGTCAAGGACCTTCCGCTGCGCACCCATGAAATCCTGGAGAACACCCTCCAGTTCGAACTGACCGGAGCCGCGGACCAGGGCAGCGGCACCACCCTGGCCACCGCCGACGCCAATCTCGCGGGCACCCGGGAACTCCTCGATGTGCTGCGCCCCCTGATCTCCGCGCGGGACCCGAAACTGCTCGGCACCGTCAATGACGACATCGCACGCGTACAGGGCCTGCTGGACGCCGCGCACCGCGACGGGAAGTGGACCCCCGTCGACCGTCTCGACGCCATGGGACGGGCCAAACTCAACGGCGCCACCGGCAAGTTGCTCGAAGACCTCTCGCCCATCCCCGATCTCCTCGAGATCCGCAAGTCCGCCTGACCTGCCTGACCTGCCTGACCACCTACGACACCGAACGACCGGTGGACCGCTGTACCGCTGTACCGCGAAGGGAACCATGCCATGACCGCCGACCCGGACCGCCCGCAGGGCGTTCTCCGCACCGACCGCCGGGGCTTCACCAAAACGGTGCTGGGCGCGGGCGCCGCCGGGGCCGCCCTGGCCGGCGGCGGCCTCGCTCTCGGCCAGGTCCAAACCGCCCGGGCACAGGCGGCCGACGACGAGCAAGGGGGCGACAAGGTCGCCTTCCACGGCGCGCACCAGGCGGGCATCCTCACCCCCCAGCCCACCGCCGCCTCCTTCGTCTCGCTCGATGTCATCGCCCAGAACCGCAAGGAACTGGCCGATCTCTTCAAGACGATCACCGAGCGGGCCCGATTCCTGACCGCGGGCGGGGACCCGGTGGACCTCGGAGTGGGGGCCCCGCCCTCGGACAACGGCATTCTCGGCCCGACGGTTCCGGCCGACGAGCTGACCGTCACGCTGGGCGTCGGCTCCTCGCTCTTCGACGACCGCTTCGGCCTGGCCAAGGCCAGACCGCGCCGGCTCACCCCGATGCGCACGTTCCCCAATGACAATCTCCAGGCCGCCGAGTGCCATGGCGACCTGTCCCTCCAGATATGCGGCGCACAGCCGGACGTCGTCCTGCACGCCCTGCGCGACATAGCCCGGCACACCCGCGGTGCGATGCAGATCAAATGGCGCATCGACGGTTTCCAGAACAAGCCCCGGCCGACCGGTGCACAGCGCAACCTGCTCGGCTTCAAGGACGGCATCGTCAATCCGGACACCGCTTCCGGCCGCGAAATGGACCGGCTGATCTGGGTGACCGAAAAGCTGGGCGAGCCCTCCTGGACGGTCGGCGGCAGCTATCAGGTGATCCGCATCATCCGTATGCTCGTGGAATTCTGGGACCGCGTCTCGCTCACCGAGCAGGAGAAGATGTTCGGCCGCCGCAAGGACACCGGGGCGCCGCTGGACGGCGCCAAGGAGACCGACACCCCCCATTACGCCAAGGACCCCAAGGGCCAGGCGATTCCGCTCAACGCCCATATACGGATGGCCAATCCGCGCACCGCCAAGACGGACGACTCCCGCCTGCTGCGCCGTGGCTACAACTACGACCGGGGAATCGACAGCGTCGGCAATCTCGATATGGGGCTCGTCTTCTGCTGCTACCAGCAGGACATCAAGCGCCAATTCGAGGCCACCCAGGAACGGCTGATCGACGAGCCGCTGGTCGACTACATCTCACCCACCGGCGGCGGCTACTTCTTCGCCCTGCCCGGGGCCAAGGACTCCGCCGACTGGCTCGGCAGCGGGCTGCTGGCGGGCTGATCCGGCCCCTCCGGGAGATCGGGGAGATTTGGCCGAAACCACAGATCCGCTTGGCCGAAGCCACAGAATGCGACAGAGGTTCGCCAGGACCCCTCGACATCATGGATGATGGGTCCAGGAACCTCAGCCCGATCCGGTGCTGGTTCGAGCTGACTCCCCACCCGCTCCGTTACGCAAGATCGCAGGTGAGAGAGCCAGTATGCGTTTCCTTAACGATCAGAAGCCGCCGTACGACCTGACGTACGACGATGTGTTCATGGTCCCGAGCCGCTCCTCGGTCGGCTCCCGGCAGGGCGTCGACCTGTCCTCCCAGGACGGCACCGGCACCACCATTCCGCTGGTGGTCGCCAACATGACCGCGATCGCCGGCCGCCGCATGGCCGAGACCGTCGCCCGCCGCGGTGGCCTCGTCGTCATCCCGCAGGACATTCCGATCGAGGTCGTCGCCGAGGTCATCTCCTGGGTCAAGGGCCGTCACCATGTGCTCGACACCCCGATCGTGCTGTCCCCCGCCCAGACCGTCGCCGATGCGCTGTCCCTGCTGCCCAAGCGGGCCCACGGCGCCGGCGTCGTCGTCGACGAGGACCACCGGCCGGTCGGCGTCGTCACCGAGCACGACCTGAGCGGCGTGGACCGCTTCACCCAGCTGTCCGAGGTCATGTCCAAGGAGCTGCTGCTCCTGGACGCCGGCATCGACCCGCGCGAGGCGTTCAACCAGCTCGACGCCGCGCACCGCAAGCTCGCGCCCGCCGTGGACAAGGACGGCAGGCTGGCGGGCATCCTCACCCGCAAGGGCGCCCTCCGCGCCACGCTCTACACCCCCGCCACCGACGCCGGCGGCGGGCTGCGCGTCGCCGCCGCCGTCGGCATCAACGGCGATGTGGCCGGAAAGGCCAAGGCGCTGTTGGCCGCCGGTGCGGACGCGCTCGTGGTGGACACCGCGCACGGCCACCAGGAGGGCATGATCGCCGCGGTCAAGGCCGTCCGGTCCCTGGACCCGCAGGTCCCGGTCGTCGCGGGCAACATCGTGGCCGCCGAGGGCGTGCGCGACCTCATCGAGGCCGGTGCGGACATCGTCAAGGTCGGGGTGGGTCCCGGCGCCATGTGCACCACCCGCATGATGACCGGCGTGGGCCGCCCGCAGTTCTCCGCGGTCCTGGAGTGCGCGGCCGAGGCAAGGAAGTACGGCAAGCACGTATGGGCCGACGGCGGCGTCCGCCACCCGCGCGATGTGGCCATGGCGCTGGCCGCCGGCGCCTCCAACGTCATGATCGGCTCCTGGTTCGCGGGGACCTATGAGTCCCCGGGCGACCTCCAGCAGACCGCCGACGGGCGGCTGTACAAGGAGAGCTTCGGCATGGCCTCCGCCCGCGCCGTGCGCAACCGCACCTCCGAGGAGTCCGCCTACGACCGGGCCCGCAAGGGCCTGTTCGAGGAGGGCATCTCCACCTCGCGGATGTTCCTCGACCCGGCCCGTCCGGGCGTCGAGGACCTGATCGACTCGATCATCGCGGGCGTCCGCTCCTCCTGCACCTACGCGGGCGCGGGCTCCCTGGCGGAGTTCCACGAGCGGGCCGTCGTCGGCGTCCAGAGCGCCGCCGGCTACGCCGAGGGCAAGCCGCTGCACGCCAGCTGGCAGTAATTACTCCGAGGGGCGCGGCCCGGTTTCCGGACCCTGTTGGTTAATCCGGGCCCATGCGTGACGTCGGTTCCCAAGACCTG
>NZ_JBDJPF010000074.1:0-28345 GCF_054957865.1 Streptomyces xingningensis | reverse complement strand
CCCCCCCCCCCCCCCCCCCCCCCCCCCCCCTTTTTTAAGCCCCCGCCCCCCCCCGATAACAACCCCCCCCCCAACCCTTTTCCCCCCCCCCCCGAAATAAAGAAGGGCGGGCGCCGCCCGGCGCCCCCCCGCGCGGGGGGTTTGCCCGGGCGGCACACCGGCGCCCCCCCAAACTGCCCCCCCCCGGGCCCCCCCCCCGGGGGGGGGGGGGTGGGGCGCCCGGGGTTCGGGGGGGGGGGGGGGCCCCGGGGGGGGGGGGGGCCCCCCCCCGCCACCGTCAGCCTCAAGTCCCGGACGGACCGAGCCTTTCGGCCGTACCGTCAGAGCTTGCGCAGCCATTCCTCGGAGATCCCGTGCAGGGCCTGTTCGGCAGGCCGCAGGTGGGAGTCGTCCTCGCGGTAGCGGAGCTTGTCCACCACCCCTACGACACCGTCGACCTGCCTCGTGAGGCGGGTGGCGATCGCGATCTCGCTGCGCCGCTGGAGCGTGCCCGACAGCGTCACGATGCCGTCTTGTACCTCGACGCCGACCAAGTGCGGGGCGAGCCACAGCGCGTGTACGACGACCTCGTCGATCACTTCGGCGCGGATGTCCGCGTCCGGGCGCCGGAGGGCACTGAGCAGGTCTCCGCGGGTGACGATGCCCATGAGCCGGCCTTCGTCGTCGACCACGGGCAGGCGCTCGACACGGTGATCGGCCATCGTCCTGGCGCCATCGACAACGGTGTGCTTCGGCCCAATGGTGACGGCGGGTGAGGTCATCAGTGTTCCTGCCGTACGAGCACTGCTCCTGGCCGGACCGTGGCGGAGCTTCTCCGTCAGCCTCCGGTGCCACGGGGCCCGTTCGGCGTCTCCATCCGCCGCCTGCCGCGACACCAGGTCGGTTTCGGACACCACGCCCATCACCGTGCCGTCGGCACCGACGACGGGGACTCCGCTGATACCGTGCCGTGCCAGCGTCACCGCGACCTCCTTGAGCGGGGTCCACGGTTCCACGGTGACAACATCGGTGGTCATGACCTGGCTGATCAGCTGGTGTTTCATGGTCGGTCTCCTTTGCGAGCAGACGTCACGGGGGTCGGAACCAGGGCCACCGGGCAATGCGCGTGGTGCAGCAGCGCATGCGTGACCGGCCCCAGTTGCAGGCCGAGTCGGTGGTCGCGGCGGTGGGCGGCGAGAACCACGACGTCCGCCTGCCGACTCGCCTCGATCAGGGCATGACCGGCCCCCAGGCACATGGCCACGGTGCGGACCTCCACCCCCGGGTACTCGTCCCGCAACGGGGCGACCGCGTACTCCGGGACGGCCTCGGCCGACTTCGTCAGCAGGCGCACGTCGTCCCACAGCAGGCGTACCGGAGGCTGCATGGTGGGCGAAGCCGGGTACTGCCAGGCATGCAGCACCCACAGATCCGCCTCGCGCCTGACGGCCTCCTCGAAGCCGAAGCGCAGCGCGTCCACGTCCATGTCCGACCTCAGTCCGACTAGCACAGTCCCGCGCGCCTTTCGTACGCCGTCGCGGACGACCAGCAGGGGGCTGCTGCTGTGCGCCGCCACCCTCAGGGCCACCGAGCCCAGCAGCAGCCCGGCGAATCCGCCGTGGCCGCGAGTGCCGACCACGGTCAGGGAGGCGGTGCGCCCCGACCGGACCAGCGCGGGGGCCGCAGATTCGGTGGTCATGGTCGGCACCACGGACATGCCCGGAGCGCGTGTGCGGGCCCGCGCGACGGCCCGGTCCACGACGGCCTGGGCTGTTGTGTACAGGGTCTGGCCGTCCCCGCTCTTCATCGCGGATTCGGGGACCAGGTTCCGGCCCCAGGGCCACCCGCACAGGATCTCCAGCTCGGCGTCGCGTCGTACGGATTCGTCGACCGCCTGGTCCAGAGCATGCACGGCGGGTTCGGAACCGTCGAAGCCGACCAGCACCCGGCCGTGCCGGGCGGTTTCGGTCCGGGACATAAGCTCTCCTCGAGCGTGAGGCGTTCAGCCCGACGTCCGGCCCGGCTGAACTTCCGGAAAATATCGGCGAGTTGCACCATCAGGCTCTTCCGGATACGCCGTCGCCCCCAGGGGCCGGATGGGACCGGACGAGGGCCGAGGGTCCCTCGGAAGAAGCCCGACCGCCTCTCCCCCGCACTCGGCGATCCGATGGAGCGTGAGGTGACCGACGCATGCGGCACGCATGCCAGACGCATACGCTCCGAGAGGCGGTGAACACGGTGGACCTTCCCGTCGTCGTGGGAACCGATGGCTCCGGCTCGAGCCTTGAGGCTGTGGACTGGGCCGCTGACACGGCATTCCGGCACGACCTGCCGCTGAGGATCATCCACGCCCGTTCGAAGGACTCCCGCCAGAGGCGTTCCCCGTCCCTGGCCGAGGCCCTCTGCGACACCGCGGCCGAACGCGCTGCCCTGCGCTCGTCGCAACTGAAGGTGACGGCCGAACTCATCTCCGAGGAGCCAGTGGTGGCTCTTGTGGAGGCCTCGCACAGCGCCTGCATGGTCGTGGTCGGACAGCACGGACATCGCGAGCCGGGTTCACTGCTGCTCGGCTCCGTGAGCGCGAGGGTTGTCGGCCATGCAGGCTGTCCTGCCGTCGTGGTGCGCGGCCGACGCCGCAACGTCCACGGCCGGACACACCGGATCACCGTGGGGATCGGCCGGCAGTATCCCGAGGCTGAGGCGGTTTCCTTCGCATTCGACGAAGCGGAGCTGAGGCGATGCGAGGTGGAGGCGGTCTTCGCGTGGCACGGCACGGACAACGATCTCCTCGAACGGCAACGGCCGTTCAACGGGCTATGGGAAGACCGGACGCTCCGGACACGCATGGTGGACGAGGCGCTGCGCTCCGCGATCGGTGCGCACCCGGAGGTGCCGCTGCTGGATCACCCGGTGGTGGGGTCCGCGCACGCAGCGTTGCTGCGCGCCTCCGCGGACACCGACCTGCTGGTGGTCGGAGCGCCACCGCACGGCTCCCCGGGCCCTCTCCGGGGGATGCGCAATCTCGCCCTGCTGCAGCGTGCGCTGTGCCCGGTCGCGGTTGTGCCGCACTCCTGAGCGCGTTCGAAGCCGTCAGGGCCAGGCCCCGGCCCATTCGTCTCCTGGCGATGCGGGTGGACAGGGCGTTGTCTGGCAGCGGAAAGGGAGGAGGGAGGAGCGCTATGAGTGCCGAGACCCCGAGTCGGGCGCTGTGGGCGGTGCCGACCGTGCACGAGGAAGCCCCTTCACTTGACAGGCTCGACGTGGCGTTCATCGCCGGGGAGTCGTATCGGATCTCCCTGCGTGGGCACGAATTCGCCGTGGATCAGCCTGTCGACGCCGGAGGTGACGATCTCGCTCCGGTGCATTCGCTCGGGCCGCCGGGCCGGAGGAGAAACCCATGGCCACGACGACATCACCGGCAAACTTCCACCTCGTCGGCAGCGGCATCGCGTCCCTGTCCGCCGCGGTGTTCCTCATCCGTGACGCTGGTGTCGATGGCGCGGCCATCAGAATCCTCGAGGAGCACACCACGAGCGGTGGCGCACTCGACGCCTCCGGCGCTTCGCCCGGGAGCTTCCGCGCATCCACACCCTGGCCGGGGTCCGGAGCACCCGCCTCAACCAGTACGACTCGATCGTCCGGCCGACCGTGAAGTGGCTGTCGGACCACGGGGTGACCATCGAGTACAGCACCAGGGTCACCGACGTCGGCTTCACCGGGGACGGCAACAGCGGCGGCCGACGGGCCACAAGCCTGGACGTCTTCACCGAAACCCAACGGACCTCGATCGCCCCGCCCGGTTGACACCCGTCCAGGCAATGATCAACGACCGCCTTTCCACGAGGGCTTCCCGGACAGGGGAGAGAAACCCGCCCTCGCCCGCCCGGGGGACGGAGGACAGGGGGCGAGTGTGTCTCAACGCCCCGGCCAGTGCGTGGAGTTCCGCGGCCACTGTCCGGACTGCGATGGGGTCGGGCGGTGGAACGCTGCTGTCCAGATGGACAGCCAGGCCGGTCACGACGGTGGCTGTGCGGGCGGTGTGCGCGACGACAGCGGCAAGGGCCCTGGTGCGGGGGCGGACTGGGGGCTCGGCGAGCATCTGGTCCAGTACGGCGTGGGCGTGGCTGACCTCTGTGTGCACGGCGCGGCGTCGTCGGGCGCGTTCGGTGGTGCCGACCTCCTGGATCCGGGGCAGCAGCAGGAGGTAGCCGGCGATGGCGTCGTACGCGTCCGCGGTGGCCGTCCGCAGTTCGAGGTCCCGGTGCTTGGGCCAGAGCAGGTATCCGAAGACGAGCACGATGGCGCAGCCGATGGCGGTCTCCTGCATGCGCACGGGTACCAGCTCCGGCAGGCCCGCATGGGTGAGCCGTTCGGTGAGCAGGAGGATGGCGGTGGTCAGGAAGCAGGTCTGCCAGGCGTAGTTGCGGATCACGCCCAGAGACAGGCAGGCGCCGAGGGCGGCCAGGACCGCCGCGTCGGACCAGCCGCGCGGCAGCCCGGCGATGACGCAGGGAACCCGCGTAACAGCCAGCGGCATTGCCGAACGGCATCGGGCCCATACGCACCAGCCGCTTACGGTACGGACCACCCTGATCGGCGAGGATCGCCGGGAACGCCCCGAACGCGACGAGCGTGCCCACCTCACCCCGCCCGCACAGCAGCCCGACAGCGACCGGGCCCGCCAGCCCGACCGCCGCCCGGGCCATCGCGGCACGGCTCGGCGCATCCCTGCCGGAACGGACGGCACGCACCAGCCAGCCGGACATGGGGTGCTTCGCCCGCAGCCCGCTCACGGATCCGCACCTCGCGCGGCATCGCCGACCGCCACGCACAGGACAGGGAACGCGGTCACGGCGAACAATCCCGCCTCCGTGGATGAGCAGCCGACCGAACTACCCGGCCCGAATACCTCGACCATGGAACCCGCGAGCGCCTCACCACCACCACGGATACTCCGATGGAGTGGCCGACCGCGATTGCACGGTATGCGGTCTGCTCGAGACGGGGGAAAGCCCCGCCAACGCCTCTGGCAGACACCCATGGGGCGGGTCGTCACGCTTTTGGGCCGTTCGGCCCATGGCGGGAGACCAAACCGCGCGATCATGCTCATAGCAGCGCAGCAATGCGCCGACCAGCCACAGGGAGCCATCGTGGAGCAGCCAGGAGCGTACTCGCCGGAGCGGCCGATCCGGGTGTTCCTGCTGGACGACCACGAGGTCGTCCGGCGGGGCATTCACGATCTGCTGGACGCCGAGGACAACATCTCGGTCGTCGGCGAGGCCGGGACCATCGACCACGCCCTCGCCCGGGGGCCGGCCCTGCGCCCCGATGTGGCGGTGCTGGATGTGCGGCTGCCCGATGGCGACGGCATCACGGTCTGCCGCGAGCTGCGCTCCCGCATGCCGGACCTGGCCTGTCTGATGTTGACCTCGTTCGACGACGACGATGCCCTGCTCGACGCGATCATGGCAGGTGCGGCCGGGTACGTCCTCAAGCAGATCAAGGGCTCCGACCTGGTCACGGCCATCCGCACGGTCGCCTCCGGCCAGTCCATGCTCGACCCCGCCACCACCGCCCGGCTGATGAGCAGCCTGCGCGGTGGGGAGGAGGCCGAGCCCGAGGATGAGCGCCTGGCCGGTCTGTCCCCGCGCGAACACGAGATCCTCGCCCTCATTGGTGACGGGCTCACCAACCGTCAGATCGGCAAGCAGCTGTTCCTGTCGGAGAAGACGGTCAAGAACCACATCTCACGGCTGCTGGCCAAGCTCGGCGTGGAGCGGCGTATCCAGGCGGCCGTGATCGCCACCGAGGCGGCGCGGCCGGGCACCGGGGCGGAGCAGCACGGGGACCACCACGAGCAGCACGGCCGTCGCTGAGCGCCCAGGCGCCCCGCGGCGCGTACGGCGGCAAGGAGATCGAAGACCGATGACGGACATCGTCGCGTACGGGGTGACCACCGACGAACGGCCCCTGCTGGAGCAGACGCTCGGCGGGCACCACAACCTGCGGTGCCTGGATCTTGTCCTCAACCGGGACACCGCGGCGACCGCGGCCGGCTGCCAAGTCGTCTGCAGCAGCGTCAATGACGTCCTGGACGAGGACGTCCTGCGTGCGCTCGCCGGCGGCGGCACCCAGCTGATCACCCAGCGGGCCACCGGTTACAACAACATCGATCTGCGGGCAGCACGGGAGTTGGGCCTGTCGGTGGCCCGGGTGTCGTCCTACTCCCCCTACTCCGTCGCGGAGTTCGCCTGGGCGCTGGCCCTGGCGGTCAACCGCAGGGTTCCCCGGGCCGTCGGCCGCACCCGCGACTTCGACTTCCGGCTCAACGGCCTGATGGGGCGCGACTTCCACGGCCGGACCGCCGGCGTACTCGGCACCGGGAAGATCGGCACCGCCTTCGCCCGTATCGCGGCGGGCTTCGGCATGCGTCTGCTCGGCCACGACGTCGTCCAGAACGCCGAGTGTCTGGCCCTGGGGATGGAGTACGTCGGCCGTGACCGGCTGTTCGCCGAGTCCGACCTGATCAGCCTGCACGCGCCGCTCGTACCCGAGACCCACCACATCGTCGACGCCACCGCACTGGACGTCATGAAGGACGACGCGATCCTGATCAACACCAGCCGCGGTGGCCTGCTCGACGCCCATGCCCTCGTGGAGACCCTGCGGAAGGGGAGGCTCGACGGCGTGGGCCTGGACGTGTACGAGGAGGAAGCCGGCGTCTTCTTCTTCGACAAGTCCCTCGAGGTGATGACGGACGACACCCTCGCCCGGCTGATGACCTTCAGCAACGTTCTGATCAGCTCTCACCAGGCGTACTTCACCCAGGACGCGGTCGGCCAGATCGTGGAGACCACGGCGAGGAACATCGCCGACCACCTCGCCGGCCGGACCAGCGACAGCACCCTCGTCCCACCGTCCGCACCACGGTGATCACCGAGTGCGGAGCGGGCCTGGCCGTCCTCAGCTCGTGCCCAGTGGAATCCGCCAGGTCAGGGTCGTGCCACCGCCGGACGGAACCCCCAGGCGGAGCTCCCCACCACGGCGTTCGGCTCGCTCCGCGAGGTTGCGCAGGCCGCTGCGACGCCCGCCCTCGGGGATACCGACGCCGTTGTCGGTGACGGTCAGCACCAGATCCCGGCCGTCGTTGACAACGGAGACATCCACGGTGCCCGCGTGCGCGTGCCGGATGACATTGGCCAGAGCCTCACCCAGCACGGCCACCACGTCGTCGACGACCGGGCGGGGGACCTGGGTGTCGAGCAGCCCTTCCATGCGCAGGCTCGGCGCGAAACCGAGAGGTCCGCCGGCTTCCGCGACGGTCTGGACCACTCGGGTGCGCAGACCGTGCTGCGGCGCCGTCTCACGCGATCGCAGCCCGAAGATCGTCGAACGAATGATCTTGATGGTCTCGTCCAGGTCGTTCACCGCACGCCGGACACGCTCGGACGCCTCCGCGTGGTCGATGAACCGGTCGGCACTCTGCAGCGTCATCCCCGTGGCGAACAGCCGCTGGATCGCCAGGTCGTGCAGGTCACGGGCGATACGGTCGCGATCCTCCAGCAAGGCGAGCTGCTCGGCGTCCGCGCGACGCTCGGCCAGTTCCATGGCCAGGGCCGCCTGCACCGCAAAGTTGAGCAGCGGTTCGATCTCCTCTTCGGAGAACTCCGGCCGTCCCCGGCCTCGGACCAGCAACAGGACTCCCCGCACGCCCTCGTCCGTCTTGATCGGCACCGCCGCCGCCGGCCCCGGACCCGCGAGGTGCTCGGGCAACACGGAGACTCCCGTGTCCTCGTCGGCATCGCGGCTGCACGCAGGCTCGCCCGCGGTGAAGGCCGCTCCCACCAGGGTGCCTTCGACAGGCAGGACCAGGCCATGCAGATCGTCGGCCCACGCCCCGATGGCGACTTCGACGGTCAGCGCGTTGCCTTCGGGCAACGGCGACGCGTAGCTGGCCAGCTCAGCGCCGGTGATCTCCCTCGCCCGGGCGGTGATCACAGCACTGACATCCGCCCCCGGGGCACCGGACATCAGGCTCGTGGTCACCTCGGCACCGGCTCGCGACCATCGTTCGCGCTGCGTGGACTCCTCGTACAGCCGCGCGTTGTCGATGGCCACACCGGCCGCTACGGCGAGCGTGGAGAGCACCGCCTCGTCCTCGGCCTGGAAGTCCGCACCGCCGCGCTTCTCGGTGAGGTAGAGGTTGCCGAACACCTGGTCGCCCACGCGAATGGGGACTCCCAAAAAACCGTGCATCGGCGGGTGGTTCGGCGGGAAGCCGTACGAGGCGGGGTGCTCGGAGAGCTTGGTCAGCCGCAGCGGTTCCGGGTGGCGGATCAGTTCCCCGAGGATGCCGTGCCCCGAAGGGAACGGCCCGATGGCCTCGATCTGCTCGTCGGTCAGCCCCACGACGAGGAACTGCGAGAGGCTGCCTCCGTCCGGGCCGATCACTCCCAGGGCGCCGTACCGGGCGTCCACGAGCACCACGGCCGACTCGATGATGCGGCGCAGCACATGCTCCAGATCCAGCCCACGCCCTACCGAGAGCACCGCCTCCAGCAGGCTGTGCACCCGGTCCCTGGTGCCACGCGCCGCGTCCAGCCGGGCCTGCAACTCGCCGAGCAGCTCATCCAGCCTGAGCTGCGGCAACCGCACCGGGCTCTCCTCGTCGCCCTCCAACACCCCTCCTTTCCTTCCGGAAGCGGCCGGGAGCGAACAGCGTTCTCCTGTTCCGAGGCCGCCGCAACGACCCGCACACGACAGGCGCGTCCAGCCGCCTCCCGACGGGATGAATCTACCGTCCCACGGTCAGCAGATGCGCGGCAGCTGTTCGCCGATAGGCATGTCCACGACGCGGCGAGCCCCTACCGTCGTCCGCATCACGACACGGCCGGGATGCCCGTCGGCCGGCAGTACATCTCCGATCCGCACCGCTCCGCCGCCTTCCGGCAGGGAGCGCAACGCCGCCAAGGCCTCGTCCGCCGTATCGGGGGACACGAAGGCGACCAGGCAGCCTTCGTTGGCGACATGCAGCGGGTCGAGGCCGAGGATGTCGCAGGCCGCGGCGACCGGTTCCGGTACTGGGACGGCTCCCTCGTCGATGTCGACGGCCACGCCGGAGTCACGCGCGATCTCGTTGAGCGCTGCGGCGAGCCCGCCGCGGGTGGGGTCCCGCAAGGTGTGAATCCGATGGCCGAAGCCGGAGAGCGCCGCGACCAGCCGGTGCAGCGGGCGGGTGTCGGAGGCGATATCGGCTTCGAACCCGAGTCCCTCGCGCGTGCTGAGTACGGCGGTGCCATGGAGGCCGATGGGCCCGGACAGCAGCACTGCGTCCCCGGGGCGGGCGCCGGCCGCGGATACCGAGAGGCCGGGCAGGCGCTTGCCGATGCCGGTCGTGGTGATGAAGATCTTGTCGGCCGCACCCCGGCCGACGACCTTGGTGTCGCCCGTGACCACGGGCACACCCGCCTCCTGAGCGGCCTTGCCCAGCGAGCCGAGCACCGCCTCCAGGACCGCGACCTCCAGCCCCTCCTCCAGGAGCAGCGCCACGCACAGGGCGACGGGCTGGGCGCCGCGCATCGCCAGGTCGTTGACGGTACCGTGGACGGCGAGCGATCCGATGTCGCCGCCGGGGAAGAACAGCGGGCTGACGACGAAGCCGTCTGTGCTCACCACCAGCTCCCGCTCTCCCGGCACCAGCGCGGCGTCCTCCATCGGACCCTCCCGGCCGCCGAGGGCGGGGAGGACGAGAGACTCCAGCAGCTCCTCGGTAAGCCTCCCGCCGGCCCCGTGGCCGAGCAGGACACGTTCGTTCTCCGCGTAGGGGACAGGGCATTCGATGGTCATGAAGGGGCGCCTTTCACAGGGGCGTTGGCGGCTCGTCCGGCGGCGTGGAAGGCCGCGCAGGTGCCCTCGGCCGACACCATGGGTGCGCCGAGGGGGTTCCGGGGGGTGCAGCGGGTTCCGTAGGCGGTGCAGTCGGTGGGCAGCCGGGCGCCGGTGAGGATGGCTCCGGCGATGCACTCGGGGTGTTCGGCGGAGTGCAGGGTGTCGACGTCGAAGCGCCGCGCCGCGTCGAACGCGGCGAACTCCGGGCGGAGTTCGAGTCCGCTGTGCGGCAGCTCGCCCACGCCCCGCCATGCCCGGTCGGTGATCCTGAAGACGCGCGAGACTGCGGACTGTGCCTCGTTGTTGCCGCTCCGGCGCACGGCCCGTACGTACTGGTTCTCGACCTCGGCGCGGCCTTCCTCCAGCTGCCGGACGGCCATCAGGATGCCCTCCAGCAGGTCGAGGGGCTCGAATCCGGTGACCACGATCGGGACCTCGTACTGGGCGACGATGGGCTCGTACTGTGTCCACCCCATGACCGCGCACACGTGGCCGGCCGCGAGGAACGCCTGGACCTCGCATTCCGGCGAGTCCAGTAGGGCCGTCATGGCAGGGGGGACGAGGACGTGGCTGACCAGCATGCTGAAGTTCCGCAGCCCGAGGCGGGCGGCGTGCAGGACGGCCATGGCGTTGGCCGGGGCGGTGGTCTCGAAGCCGACGGCGAGGAAGACGACCTCGTTGCCGGGATGTTGCTCGGCCAGCCGCACCGCGTCCATGGGCGAGTAGACGACGCGGACGTCCGCGCCGCGGGCCCGGAGAGCGAGCAGGTCGGTGGACGAGCCGGGGACGCGGAGCATGTCGCCGAAGCTGGTGAGGATCACGCCGGGCCGGGCGGCGATGGCCATGGCACGGTCCAGGGTTTCGAGCGGGGTGACGCAGACCGGGCAGCCGGGGCCGTGCACCATGCGCATGCCGGCGGGTAGCAGTTCGTCGATGCCCTGGCGGACGAGGGTGTGAGTCTGGCCCCCGCAGACCTCCATGATCTGCCAGGGGCGGGTGGCGGTGCGGTGCAGTTCGTCCAGCAGGCGGCGGGCGAGCTGCGGGTCGCGATATTCATCGAGATATTTCACGCGGCTTTCCTCACGCTCGTTCGACGGTCAGGTCGAGGAAGTGGGCCGAACAGGAGATGCAGGGGTCGTGGTTGCGGATGGCCCGTTCGCACAGGCGGGTCAGCTCGGCGTCGGTGGCGTCGCCCCGGGTGAGTTCGTCCTGCACGAGCCGGCGCAGGTCCTCCTCGATGGCACCCTGGTTCTGTGACGTGGGAGGGACGAGGCGGGCGTCGGTGACGAGCCCCTCGTGGTCGAGGACGTAGCGGTGGTAGAGGGTGCCGCGCGGGGCTTCGGTGGCCCCGTGGCCGATGCCCGCCCGCGGTGGTACGTCCACGGCCGGGCACGGCGGAGGCTCGTATTCCTCGATCAGGCGCAGGGCTTCCTCGACCGCGTAGAGGACTTCGACGGCCCGGACGATGATGCTGCGGAAGGGGTTGCGGCACACGCCGTTCAGCCCTGCGGCGCGGGCGACTTCCTGGACGGAGGGCGGAAGCAGGTGGCCGCTGATCGCGTACCGGGCCAGAGAGCCGGTCAGGTGCCGCCGACCGTCGAGCCGTGCCTGGAGCGCTGTGGAGTGCGGTACTTGCCCCTCCACGACGTGGTCGGTGAAGTCCCGTACCGGGAAGGTGCGCGGCTCGCGCCCGTCTCCGTAGGGCAGGACCGTGGGTGTGCCGCCATCGATGGCATAGGTGCCGGGCCGGGCGAGTGCCAGCAGGTCGGCTTCGCATTCCGCGTCGGGGAAGTCGAAGCCCGCGACCCAGTGGACGGTCTCCCGCGCGTCCTCGCGAGCCTGCCGGAGCCGCTCGGCCAGCGGGCGCAGCTCCGCGCGCGTCGGGGCGCGGTGGAAGCCTCCGACGCGGACGTTGACGGGATGGATGGCACGGCCGCCGAGGAGTTCCATGATGGCGTTGCCGGCCTGCTTCAGCCGCAGACCCCGTTCGACATGAGCACGGTGGTCGCGGGCGAGGTCGATGGCGCTGGCGTGGCCGAGGAAGTCGGGCGCGTGGAGCAGGTAGATGTGCAGGGTCTGGCTCTCGATCCACTCGCCGCAGTAGAGCAGGCGGCGCAGTGCGGCGAGTTGGCCGTCGACGGTGACGGCGCAGGCGTCCTCGATGGCCCGGCAGGCGCTCATCTGGTAGGCGACCGGGCAGATGCCGCAGACCCGGGAGGTGATGTCGGGTGGTTCGGTGTGCCGTCGGCCGCGGAGGAAGGCTTCGAAGAAGCGGGGCGGTTCGTAGATGTTCAGCTGTGCCTCGGTGACCGTTCCGTCGTCGATGCGCAGGCGCAGGGCTCCTTCGCCCTCGACGCGGGCGAGTGAGCCGACGTGCAGAACGCGTGATCCGCGGTGCGTCATGTCGCATCGTTCTCCGGCTCGATGGCGGCGAACGCGGTGACGTTGAAGGTGTGCAGGATGCGCCGTACGTCGTCGTCGCTCATGCCGTCGCTGCGCAGCAGGGGGATCATCGCCGGCATGTTCGTCGATCCGGAGGGGCCGAAGCAGCCGTAGCAGCCGCGCCCGTAGGCGGGGCAGATGGCGCCGCACCCGGCGTGGGTGACCGGGCCCAGGCAGGGTGTGCCGTGGGCGACGGTGACGCACACCGTCCCGCGTCGCTTGCAGGCGAAGCACACGCTGTGGTTGGGGATGTCGGGCCTGCGTTCGGAGAGGTAGGCGGTGATGACTTCCAGGAGCTGTCCGCGGTCGATGGGGCAGCCGCGCAGTTCGAAGTCGACCGGGACGTGTGCGGAGATGGGGGTGGAGGTGGCGAGGGTGTCGATGTAGTCGGGTCTGGCGTAGACGATTTCGCGGTACTCGGCGACGTCGGCGAAGTTGCGCAGCGCCTGGACGCCGCCGGCGGTGGCGCAGGCGCCGATGGTGACGAGACGGCGGGACTCGGCGCGGATGCGGCGGATGCGTTCGGCGTCCTCGGCCGTGGTGACGGAGCCCTCGACGAGCGAGAGGTCGTAGGGGCCCGGCTGTACGTCGCTGGACGCCTCCAGGAAGTGGACGATCTCCACTTCGTCGGCGAGCCCGAGCAGTTCGTCCTCGCAGTCGAGGAGGGTGAGCTGGCAGCCGTCGCAGGAGGCGAACTTGAAGACGCCGAGCCGGGGCCGGGTGCTGTCCGGGGCGGTCATGTCACAGTTCCCGTACGGCAAGCAGTGGCTCGGCCCGGTCGTAGCCGACCACGGGGCCGTCCCGGCACAGCAGGAGCGGCCCGAGCTGGCAGTGGCCGCAATGGCCGGTGGCGCAGCGCATGTTGCGCTCCAGTGAGACCCGGATGCGGTCGGCGCGTACTCCGCGGTCCAGGAGTTCGCGGGCGGTGGCACGGATCATCACTTCGGGTCCGCAGAGGAACGCGGTGGTGCCGGGCGGGGAAAAGGGCGCCTCGTCGAGCAGGGTGGTGACGACACCGACGCGGCCCTGCCAGCCCGGCCCGGGACGGTCCACCGCGACGCCGCAGTACGGTTTGCCCCAGCCGCCGAGCTCATCCCGGTAGAGGAGGTCGTCGGAAGTCCGTGCGCCGACGAGGACGTTCAGCCGCCCGTAGGCGTGTGGTGCGGCCAGGGCGGAGTGGACGAGCGGGCGGAGCGGGGCGAGCCCGATGCCGCCGGCGCCGACGAGCAGGTCGTCTCCCATGGCAGACGGCAGGTCCCAGCCGGTGCCGAACGGGCCGCGCATCCCGACCGTCGCGCCCGGCCGGACCTTGTACAGGGCGCGGGAGACCGCGCCGACGCCACGGATCGTGTGCAGCAGGCCGCCGTCGGGAAGAATGCCGGCGACGGAGATCGGGATCTCGCCGACTCCGAACGCGTAGATCATCGCGAACTGGCCCGGCGCGAAGGGTTGCAGCGCGTTCTCGCTCGGTTCCAAGCGAATGGTGACGGTGTCGGCGGTCTCCGGGCGGCTGTCCACCACGCGGTACGGGACGGGCACCGCCGTCATCCTCGTTCTCCGCTGCCGTAGGGGCCGTACAGGTCGAGCAAGCGGGTGCGGGCGGACCGCAGCCGGTGGCCGATGACCCCGACGACGTAGGTGAGCAGCGCGTGGTCGAGCGCCGGATCCTGCTCGCACAGTGCGAGAACCGCTTCGGCGTCGAACTCCCAGGCGCGCACAGGGCTGGTGGTCTCGGCACCCAGGTGCCATTGCCGCGGTGGGCAGACCCAGGACCAGCCCAGCAGTTCCCCGGCTCCGATGGTCTCGATGACGGCGGCCCGTCGGCCGGGAACGTGCATGTCGAGGGCGACGCCGCCGGTGTGGATGACCCAGAAGCGGTCGGCTTTGCTGCCCTCCTCGAAAACGCGGGCCCCGGTAGGGAACGACACCTCCCGGGCGAGGGCCATCAGCCGGTCGCGGTGGTCCTGGGGAATGGTGGAGAAGAGGCCGGTCCGGGTCATGGCGAGCCGTCCTCTGTTGCCGCGTCCCGTGTGAGTTTCTCCTGGTGCAGGGCATGTGCTTCCTCGGTGATGTCGATGCCGACCGGGCACCACACGATGCACCGTCCGCAGCCCACGCAGCCGGAGCTGCCGAACTGGTCGTACCAGGTGCCCAGTTTGTGGGTCGCCCACTGGCGGTAGCGGCTGCGGCCGGACGCGCGGACCGGGCCGCCGTGCAGGTGGGAGAAGTCGAGGTCGTAGCAGACGTCCCAGCGGCGCCAGCGCTCGGCATGGTCGCCGGTGAGGTCGGTGACGTCCTCGGTGGTGGTGCAGAAACAAGTAGGGCAGGCCATGGTGCAGTTGCCGCAGGTCAGACAGCGGGCGGCGACGTCGTCCCAGCGCTCGGCGTCCAGTGTGCCGGCCATCAGCTCCTGAAGGCTCACCGGAGGCATGGTGCGTCCCATGCGGCCGGCGGCGGCCTCGACCGTCTCGCGGGCCGCGGTGCGCGTGACGTCGTCGGCGGCCTGGTGCGGTACCTCGGCGAGGACTTCGGCCCCTTCGATTGTCCCCGCACGTGCCAGGAAGCGGTGGCCCGCGTCGTCCAGGACCTCCGTCAGGGCGATGTCGTAGCCGGGGCCGGTCGCGGGGCCGGTGCCCATGGAGACGCAGAAGCAGGTCGCGCCTGGTTCGGTGCACTCGGCCACGATGAGGAAGGCGCCCGTGCGCCGCGCCCGGTAGTCGTCGTCCTGGTGCCGGCCGCCGGTCAGGATCCTGTCCTGGATCGCGATGGCGCGCAGGTCGCACGGGCGCACCCCCAGGAAGGCGTACGAAGGCCGTTCCGGCTGCTCGGCGCGTACCGTCAGTTCGCCGTCGGGGCCTCGGTCGGCCGTCCACTGCCGGACGCGTTCCGGGAGCAGGTAGTTCTTCCACGACTGAGGTCCGGCGCTGTGGGCGAACGCCATGCCGTCCGCACGCCGCACCAGCCGGTAATGGCCGGCTTCCAGCTCCACGCCCCACCCGTAGGGCAGCTCGGTGGCGGACTCCAGCTCGGCCAGCACGATGGCGCCGTCCCGCGCCGTGGGACCGATCACCCTACGGCCACGCGCGCGAAGGCCCCGTACAAGCGCCTCGAGACCGTCACGGTCGAGGACACAGGCCGCGTCCTCAAGGTCCCGCGTCGTGGCCGCGGAGTCCATGGCGTCTCCTGCTCCCGCCGGGCGACGGCGGATCAGTCATCGGCGAGGCCGAGCAGGGTCTGCTCGGCCGGCCGCGCCGGACGGGCATCGTCCACGCGGTACGTCACCTCGTCGACGACCGAGACGACCCCGTCGATCTGCTCCACCAGGCGGAGCAGCACAGGGACCTCGCTACGTCGCTCGAGCTGCCCTTTCAGCGTGACCACCCCGTCGAGAACGTGCACGTCGAGCGTGGCGGGAGTGAGCCACATGGTCCCCACGACCACATCGGCGATCACCTCGCGGCGGATGTCCATATCGGGCCGCAGGAAGACCTGGAGCAGGTCGCGGCGGGTCACGATGCCCACCAGCCGGTCCTCCTCGTCGACCACCGGCAGCCGCTCCACGCGGTGGCGTGCCATGGTCCGGGCGGCCTCGGCGATGCTGTCGTCGGCGTGCACGGTGATCGCGGGCCGGGACATCAGGTCCCCTGCCGTCCGGCCCGGAGCCGGCGCGGGGCCGGCCTCGCGGTGCGCCCTGGACAGCCACGGCAGTCCGTGCCGGCGGCCTTGAGGGACGGGCTCCACGGGGAGGGCCGCCTGGCGCAGCATGAGGTCGCTCTCGGAGATCACTCCGAGGACCCTGTCATCGTCGTCCACCACCGGCAGACCGCTGATGTCGTGCTCCGCCAGGAGTTTGGCGACGTCCTTGAACGAAGTCGGCGGGAGCACCGAGACTACGTCGCTCGTCATCAGGTTTCCGACCTTGCTCTGCCTCATGATCATCGTGACCTTTCTCCGGCTGCGCCGTCCCGCGCGGTTCTCAGCGCAGGCGCCGCAGGTACGGGTCGTGAGCGCGGCGCGGCAACAGCCGAATCCGCGCGTCCAGTGCCATGACGCCGTCCGGGCACGCCACCACCGGGTTGAGGTCTGCCTCCACGAGCTGCGGCAGGTCGCACGCCATCCGCGACAGACGGGCCAGCAGCTGCTCCAGCGCGCCCAGGTCGACGGGCGTGCCGCCGTGGCGGCCGGACAGCAGCCGGTAGCAGCGTGGGGAGGTGATCAGATCGTCGACGTCGTACGTGGTGAGCGGCGCGAGCCGGGCCGCGTGGTCGGCGAGGATCTCCGTCGCGGTGCCGCCCTGTCCGAACAGCACGAGGGGGCCGAAGATCTCATCCTGGACCACTCCGGCCACCAGTTCGAGAACGTGGGTGGCCTGGGGCTGGACGACCGCGCCGGAGAGCTTCTGCCCGAAGCGCTCGGCGAGTTCGCGGTAGGCCGCTCGCACCTCGTGCTCGCCCTGGAGGTCGAGGCGTACGGCTCCTTCAGCGGTCTTGTGCACCAGACCGGGCCAGTACGCCTTGAGCACCACACGCTCGCCGGGCCCGGCGAGCCGCTGTGCCGCCGCGGCGGCCGTGTCCTCGCTGCACACCCACTCCCACGCGATCTGCGGGACGCCGTAGCGGTCGAGGAGCCGTGCGCACGCGGTCGGGGGCAGCCAGCCGCCATCCGGGTGTGCGGAAAGCCAGGCGGTCACATCGGCGCGGGCGCCTTCGGTGTCGACGCCGGGCGGGTCCGGCACCTCGGACTGCGGCCGGGTACGCCACCGGGAGTAAGCAGCCGCGTACGCCAGGGCGTGGGCCGCGTCCTGCGCGTCGGCGTAGGCAGGCAAGGTCCCGCCGCCTTCCGCCGTCAGCAGCTCGGCCCGTGTCGGCTGCTCCAGCAGCACCGCGGCTGTCGTGCACGGTGCTCGGGCCGCGCTGTGGGTGAGGGCGCGGACGAGGTCGTCCCCGGTGGCCGAAGCGAGGGCGGTGGGGACGAAGACACCCAGCACGGCGTCGACGTCCCGGTGGTCCGCCAGCCGGTCGAGGCAGACCCGGAGCTGTTCCTCGGAGACGGCGGCGGTGGTGTCGACCGGGTTGCCGGCGGTCGCTCCTGCGGGCAGCACGGCCGTCAACTCCGCCACGAGATCGGGCTCCAGGGGCTTGACACCCAGCCCGGCTTCACTGCAGGCGTCGGCCGCCAGCACTCCCACACCGCCGGCGTTGGTGACGACGACCACCGAGCCGCCACTGGGCAGGGGCTGGGAGTACAGCAGGGCCACCGTGTCCAGGAGTTCCGCGATGGTGCGGGTGGCGATGATGCCTGCCTGGGTGAACAGCGCCTGCCGAGTCATTGCGGGGGTGGCGGCAGCGGCCGTGTGCGAAGCCGCTGCCCTGCGGCCGGCTTCCGAGCGACCGGCGTCCACAGTGAGCACCGGCATCCGGCGGCCGACCCGGCGCGCGGTGCGGGAGAAAGCCCTCGGGTTGCCGAACGACTCCAAGTGCAGCACGGCGAGATCGGTGCGTTCGTCGCTTTCCCACCACTGCAGCAGGTCGTTGCCGCTGACGTCGTACTTGTCGCCGAGCGAGACGAAGGTGGAGACACCGATGCCCAGCCGGGACAGCCCGCTCAGCAGCGCGATCCCCACACCGCCCGACTGCACTGCCACCCCGGCGGTGCCGGGCAGCGGGAACCCGGCGGCGAAGGTCGCGTCCAGCCGGACGTCCTCCTCCGTGTTGGCGAGCCCCAGGCAGTTGGGGCCGACCAACCGCATCCCGTACCGGCGACAGGCGACCCGCAGGCCAGCAGCCTGCGCGGCGTCGAGCCCGGAGGTCACCACGAGCAGCGCCCGGACTCCGCGTTTGCCGCACTCCTCGGCGACGGACGGCACGGCCTCGGCGGGGACGGCGAGGACCGCCAGCTCCGGTACCTCGGCCAGGTCCGCGACGCCGGGCTTGCAGGGGATGCGGTCGATGACCCGGGCATGGGGATTGACGGCGCCCAGCCGGCCGGTGAATCCGCCGGCCCGCAGGTTGCGCAGGATCGCCCGGCCCACCGAGCCGGGCCTGCGCCCCGCACCGACGACGGCGACCGACCTCGGCCGCAGCAGGGGCCGGAGACTGGCGATGTCGGCGGTGCGGCCGCGGGCGTCCACGGCGGACAGATAGCTCTCGTCCTGGGACAGCCCGACCACCACATGGACCTCCGGGCCGTCGAAGTGCCGCCGGAGAGGAAGCCCCAGATCTGCGAAGACCCGGAGGACCGGGTAATTGTCGCTGAGCGCGTCGGCCGTGAAGGTGCCCAGCCCATCCGCGCGGGCCGCGTCCACCAGGTGCTCCAGAAGGAGGGTGCCGACGCCCCGGTGGTGCCAGTCGTCCGCCACGGCGAGGGCTACCTCGGCCGTGGCGGGCCCGGTCCTACCCGGTGCCGTCGGCGTGGCGTGGTATTCGGCGACGCCCACGACCTCGCCGTCCGTCTCGGCGAGCAGGGCCCGCTCCCCCGGGCGCCCACCGGAACACAGCTGATCCGCCGCGCACTCCGCCGTCCGGGAACCTGCCGAGAAGAGTCGCAGCCGGAGACTCTCCGGGGACATGCGCTCGTACATGCGCAGTGCGGCGGTGCGGTCCTCCGGCGCGACATGCCGGACCTGCACCGTCGTACCGTCCGCCAGCAAGGCGTGCACCGGCGGCGATGGAAGATCCAGCATGCCCGTCATGGTCCAGTCATCTCCCTCCATCACTTCCAGCCTCAGCCGGGCACGGCGGAGACGGATGGGCTGACCGGGCACGACGGTGGGCCGAACGGCCCCGTCGAAGACGTCCTAAGGACGCTCGGCACCGGCTTCGGGAAGCGGCTCGCCCAGCTCCCCCTCCACGGCGTCGGCCATGGCCCGCAGCACGGCCAGCGTGCGCTGCGCTTCGGCCTCGTCAACCGTCGCGATGGCGAAGCCGACGTGGACCACGACATACGTGCCAATGTCCGCCTCGGGCGTGTAGGCCAGGCACGCCTCGCGGCGCACCCCGCCGAAGTCGACCGTCGCCACCCGCAGCCCGGCCTGATCGTGGATCTCCAGGACCCTGCCCGGAATACCCAGGCACATCGCATTCACTCCCCTCGGAGGCGGGCCGCGGCGATCGCGGCCTGCCCGTAGCTGATACCGCCGTCGTTGACCGGAACCGCACTGCCGACGAGAACCCGCAGACCCTGAGCCCGCAGCACGGCCCGTACCTCCCTGAGCAGCCGGGCGTTCTGGAAGCAACCGCCGGACAGGCACACCGTGCGCGGCGCGCCCGCTCGTACGGCTCGCTCCACCAGGCCGCCGGTGACCTCGGCGATCGTCCGCTGGAAGGCGGCGGCAAGCTGATTCACCCGCTCGCCGTCGGCCACTCCCTCGAGCAGGGCGACGAGCGTGGGGACCGGGTCGTAGACCCACAGCCCGGCCTTCTCCACCAGCCGCCAGGGCAGCGCGTCGGCCCGCAGGGTTCCGGCAGCTGCCTCGAGAGCCACGGCTGCCTGGCCCTCGTACGTCACGTCGTCGCATAGGCCGAGCAGGCTCGCCGCGGCGTCGAAGAGCCGGCCCGCGCTGGACGCACGCGGGCAGTTCACGCCCCGCTCGACCATCACCCGGACGACGTCGGCCTCGCGCGAGTCGAAGCGCCGCGCGAACGACCGGATCAACGTCGGGGGCGGGCGGAGAGCGCCCAGATGCTCGGCTCCGTGGAGGTACCCCAGGGCCATGCGCGCGGGTCGGCGCACGGCTGCCTCGCCCCCGGGCAGCGGCGCTGTCGCGAGGCGGCCCACGCGGCGGTACCGGGTCAGGTCGGCGACAAGAATCTCGCCACCCCACAGCGTGCCGTCGTCGCCGAGGCCCAGCCCGTCGTAGGCGACCCCGGTGAACGGCCCGCGCACGCCGTGCTCGGCGGCGCAGGCCGCAACGTGCGCATGGTGATGCTGCACCGCGATCCGCCGCGCTGACGACTGGGAACGGGCCCACTGGGTGGACAGATAGCCCGGGTGAAGGTCATGGGCAATCACACGCGGCTCGATCCCGGTCAGGCGCACCATGTCGGCGTACGACGTCTCGAAGGCGGCCAGCGTGTCGGCGTCCTCCAAGTCTCCGGCGTGGGGCCCGAGGAAGGCATGCGCTCCGTCCGCGAGCGCGAAGGTGTGCTTCAACTGCGCACCGGCCGCCGCGACGGGAGACGCGGCGGCGACGGGCAGGGGAAGCGGCACGGGAGCGAATCCGCGGGCCCGGCGGAGGGTCAGGACCGTACGGCCGGCCGGGCGCACCACCGAATCGTCGTAGCGAGCGCGAATGGGCCGGTCGTGGGAGAGGAAACCGTCGGCGACGCCGGCCAGCATGCTTCTCGCCGCCGTGTCGTCGATCGCGATGGGCGCGCCGGAGACGTTGCCGCTGGTGACGACGAGCGGCCGATCGAGGTCGTGCAGCAGCAGGTGATGGAGGCCCGTGGTGGGCAGGAAGAGGCCGATCGTGTCGGTGCCCGGGTGCACGAGCGTCGCGATGCGGGTACGGCGCCGCGCCGTGAGGAGCACGACCGGCCGGGCGGGCCCCGTCAGGGCCGCGTGGCCGGTGCGCGGCACATGAGCCAGGCGGCGGACGGTCTCCGCGTCACGTGCCATGACGGCAAACGGCTTTGCCGGACGCCGCTTGCGGTCCCGCAGCCGGGCCACGGCCTCGGCATTCGTGGCATCGCACACCAACTGATAGCCGCCCAGGCCCTTCACCGCGACGATGGCACCGTCGTCCACCGCGGTCACCGCCGCATGGAGAGCGGCTTCTCCGGCGAGCCCGTCCCACGACAACTGCGGGCCGCAGTCGGCACAGGCGATCGGCTCGGCGTGGAACCGCCGGTCCCTGGGGTCCCCGTACTCCGCGGCACAGGGCGCGCAGAGTGTGAACTGCCGCATCACGGTCCGCTCGCGGTCGTACGGCAGGTCCTCGATGACGGTTGCGCGCGGGCCGCAGCCGGTGCAGTTGATGAACGGATAGCGATACCGCCGGTCGGACGCGTCGAGAAGCTCACCCAGGCACTCCTCGCACGTAGCGGCATCCGGCGGGATCTCCCGGGACGTCATCGCGACTCCCGCGCTCGTGCTGGTACGTACGGTGAAACCCGAGCCGGGAGCCGGAAGCGGGTCCAGGAGAGGCCCGACTCCCACCCGGCGGACGTCCGCGAGGGGCGGCGCGGCATTCCGCAACAGCTCGATGAGCGTGCCCAGTTCCTCCGGTGATCCGGAGACGGACAGCTCGACGTGACCGCCGGCGTTGAGCACCCAGCCGTCGAGCCCCAGGCCAGTCGCCACGCGGTGGACGAAGGGACGGAAGCCGACTCCCTGCACCCGGCCGGACACCGTGATCGTGCGTGCGACCCGGACGTGTTCGTCCGCGCCTGCCGGCTCCTTCACGGCCGGCTCTCGCGGCCCGGGATCTCACCACGGGCGACAGCGTCGCGGTGCCGCGCGATGTCCTCTTCGATACGTTCCGCCAGTGGCTCGACCGCTGCGGCCACGGCCGGTGTCAGCCCCGTGCCCAGTGAGCTGTCGGCGCCCTCGACCGCGTAGACGACCAGGTGTCCGGGCATCCTGCCGAGGGCCCTTGACAGCTCCACCGCCTCGCCGAGCCCGAGCCCATGAGTGCTGGCGGTGCCCGTCTGCCAGGTGCTGTGCTTGTCCAGCTCCACCCGGTGGACCCGCCCGGGGTGCCCGGGGTGCGCGTGTGCGGCGTCCACGACCACGGCCAGCTCGGCTTCCTCCCACAGCACGATGAGCCGGCCAGGGTCGCCGTCGCACGACGACAACCGGGTTCCAGCTGGGAGCGGTCGGCTGACGGCACGCTCCCGCAGCCGCGCGATGACGGCGGGGCCCACGCCGTCATCCCGGCGGAACTCGTTGCCGACTCCGACGACCGTGATACGGGCGGAGACCGCCATGGCTCACTCCCTGTCATCGGACGTCCCGTTTCCACCATCTGCCCAACGGGCCGCGTCCGCTCGGGGCCGGACACATGATGCGCCTGGATGGGTCAGCACGGGCCCGGAAGAGTGACAGAGAACCGCTGCCTGCGGTGACATCTGGTCTCCTGATACGGCGGAGAGCGGGAAGCGAGGCCCACGATGACCGAGTGGACCTGGGAGTACGAAGGCTACGACCCGGCCACCGAACGACTGCGGGAAACGCTGTGCACGCTCGGCAACGGGTACTTCGCCACGCGCGGCGCGGCGCCCGAGAGCAGAGCGGGCCCGGTGCATTACCCCGGTACGTACGTGGCCGGGTGCTACGACCGGCTGGTCTCGACGGTGGCCGGGCGCCGGGTCGAGAACGAGGACATGGTCAATCTCCCGAACTGGCTGCCGCTGCGCTTCCGACTGCTCTCCGGCGAGGAAGGCGAGGAAGCGGGCCCGTGGTTCGCCCTGGACACGTGCGAGGTGACCGGCTACCGGCAGGCGCTCCACCTGAGAGAGGGCACGCTGACCCGGACGTTTCGCTACCGTGCGCCCGACGGCCGGGTACTGCGGGTCGAGCAGTTCCGGCTGGTCCACATGGGGGACCCTCACCTCGCGGCGCTGCGTACCGTGTTCACGCCGGAAGGCTGGTCGGGACGGATCGAGGTGGGATCCGCCCTCGACGGAGACGTCGTCAACGCCAACGTGTACCGGTACCGCGCCCTGGAGCGCCGGCACCTCACGGCGGTGCACGGCGGCGAGGCTGGCCCGGACACTGTCCTGCTGCGCTGCCGCACCAGGACGTCGGACATCGGCATCGGCATGGCCGCGCGCACCACGGTGACCGGCTGCGCCCCCGAGTCCTCGGCCAGGACCGCCGCCGGCCACCGGCCGAACCACCGCCTGATCCTCACCCTGTCCGACGAAGGCCCCGTCGCCGTGGACAAGACCGTCGCGCTCCACACCTCCCGAGACCGTGCCATCAGCGACCCCTGCACGGCGGCCGTCGACCTTGCCCGGACGGCCCCGGACTTCCCCTCGCTGCTGCGGTCGCACACCGATGCCTGGGAACAGCTGTGGCGGCGGGCGGACATCCACGTGCCCGGCGAGGCGGGCCGGGTCCTGCGCCTGCACCTCTTTCACCTCCTGCAGACGCTCTCGCCCCACACCGCGGACCTGGACGTGGGTGTACCGGCCAGGGGCCTGCACGGCGAGGCGTACCGGGGCCACGTCTTCTGGGACGAGCTGTTCGTGCTGCCGTATCTGAACCTGCACTTCCCGGAGGTGTCCCGGGCGCTGTTGGACTACCGGCACCGCCGACTCCCCCGCGCGGTCCGTTCCACCCGCGAGACGGGCCGGACCGGCGCGCTGTATCCGTGGCAGAGCGGCAGCGACGGCCGTGACGAGACGCAGACGCTGCACCTGAACCCGCGCTCCGGCCGTTGGCTGCCCGACCGCTCCGGGCTCCAGCATCACGTCGGCTCCGCCGTCGCGTACAACGTGTGGCAGTACTGCCAGGCCACGGGCGACACGGAGTACCTGCACACCAAGGGCGCGGAGATGCTGCTGCAGATCGCCCGCTTCTGGGCAGGCCGCGCGGAACCCGAACCGGCGACCGGCCGCTACCGCATCCGCGGCATCGTGGGCCCCGACGAGTACCACGACGCCTACCCCGGTGCTGCGCAACCAGGGATCGACGACAACGCATACACCAATGTGACGGCGGCCTGGGTGCTCGCCCGCGCCCTGGACCTCATCGGGAGCCTGCCCGCCCGGCGCCGACAGGAACTCGTCGAGCGCCACGTCCTGGACACCGGCGAACTCCCGCTGTGGGACGAGATCTCACGACGTCTCCGGGTGCCCTTCCACCACGACGTCATCAGCCAGTTCGACGGCTACGGTGAGCTGGCCGAGCTCGACTGGGCCGCCTACCGCGCCCGTTACCCAGATATCCGGCGGCTCGACCGTCTCCTGGAGGCCGAAGGGGATTCGGTCAACCGGTACCGGGCGTCCAAGCAGGCGGACGTCCTGATGCTCGGCTACCTCTTCTCACCGGCCGAACTCTCCGCCATCTTCCGACGGATGGGCTACGAGCTCACCGACGAACTGTGGCAGCGCACGGTCGACTACTACCTGCGACGCACCAGCCACGGCTCCACCCTCAGCGAAGTCGTCCACGGCTGGGTCCTCGCCCGCGCCCACCGCGCCGACGCCTGGCGCTACTGCCGCGAAGCACTCGAAGAAGATGTCGCGGACATCCAGGGAGGCACCACTGCCGAAGGCATCCACCTCGGCGCCATGGCCGGCACCCTGGACCTGGTCCAGCGCGGCCTCACCGGACTCGAGACCCGCGAGGACGCCCTCTGGCTCTACCCCGTCGAACTCCCCGAACTCTCCGAATTCGGCTTCACCATCCGCTACCGAGGGCACTGGGGCATCGGAGTACGCCTGCAACGTGAGCAGTTGACCATCAGCGTTCCGGAATCGGAGGAATCCACGATCAGGATCGTGCTGCCCGACCGGCACATCACCATCCAGCCGGGCGAGACCAGCACGCTCACACTGGGTCATGCGACTGAGACCGGTCCCCGATGAGGTGTCGCTGGGCGGCTCGGTTCGGCATCCGTCAAGGTCGCGGTGGCCTACCGTCGCCTGGACCAGGATGCCTGATGCTGGTGCGACCAAGGCCGGTGCCGTCCCTGCCCGATTCACCACCCATGGTCAGCGCGCCCGCCTCGACGCAGTCGGGCACGACCCCATGGCCCGGCTCTTCACCGGACCGCGCGGAGGCCGGATCACCACGGCCATCCTGCGCGACGCCACCCACTGGGACGAAGTCGTCGTCCACCTCGGCTACGAACACCTGCGCCGCCACGACCTCCGGCACACCGGGCTGACATGGATGGCGGATGCCGGCATCCCCGTCCACGTCCTCCGCATGATCGCCGGACATGGCTCGATCACCACCACCCAGCGGTACCTCCACCCGGACCGCCGCTCGATCCATCTGGCGGGCGCGGCCCTCAGCCGCTACCTCGCCGAAGGCCGCCAGGAACCCGCTGGTCCCAAACTGGTCCCAGAGGCCGCACCTGTGCGGCACCTGCGGCTCGTCAGGTGATCAACGCGAAAAAGCCTCTGACCTGCGGTTTCCCGCTGATCAGAGGCTTCTTTCGCCGTGTCGGGACGGCGGGATTTGAACCCACGACCCCTTGACCCCCAGTCTAGTTGGCAAACCATCAAATGCGGACAATACCCCCAAATAAGGGTTTCTTATGTGGGGCATAAGGGGCGTCGCTCGGTGGTGTGCGGATCGTGTGGTCCCAAACTGGTCCCAGGTCCGGGTCAAGTCGAGGGTGCCGCCGGAGCCGTTGCTGCTCACGCCAGGCGCCTCAGGAAGAGGTCAATGCCGAAGAATCATCTCGTACGGCCTTCCACCCATCCCTTGATGTCCTCGTGGTGCCGTTGTCCGTCGGAGTCGCACGGCGGCATCAACTGGGCATGGTCCGCACCGAGCACAAAGAGGCGTTCCGGCAAGGCGCCCTACCCAGTCCAGCCAGCAAGGCGGAGCGAGCGTGGTCAGGAGCTGGTCGCGTGTGGGTGGTCATGAGATGTCATGGCGGCCAGCCTCGGCCTGGGCCTGCAGGCGGCGGACGATCTGCCACCACTGCCTCGCCCCCCGGGAGTACCAGCGGTCTTCGCCGATCGGGCGCCAATCGGCGAGTTCGCTCAGCTGGGAAATGATCGTCTCCAAGTCGGCCCGGCCGTATCCGGCTCGCTTCGGGTCGAGCTGTTGGGCGATGTCGTGGAGTCGGTGGGCCGCGCGGTAGTAGGAAAGCTGGGTGTCAGTGAGCCGGCGCGCCGCGTAGCCGCCGCACTTGCTGCACCAATCGAAATCGTCCCGGGCAAGCAGGTCCTCGGCGGTCAGCAGGTCGTCATCGTCAACGACGCCGCGCTCGCGGGAGTGCCTGCACAGGGGTGAGTGCCCCTTGCCCTCGAATCGCGGGTCGGCGTTGGTGGTGTAAATCTGCACGTCGGTGAGCACGCCCAGCGGAATTCCGCTGCCTCCTCGCCACCGGTCACTGGTGGGCGGTTCGAACGGCTCGAGGTCCAGGCGCCTGCTGGTGAGCAAGCCCTGCCACACATCGTGGGGCACTCCGCGCCGACGGCTCCCGCTGTCGAGGGTTCGGAGATCATGGACGCCCCGGGCCATGGCGAGGCAGCGGAGGTTACGTTCGATGTCCTGATCCCTGAAGGTCAGCCACGCAGTCGTCCGCGCTCCATCGGTGAGTCCAAGCCAGTCCCCGAAGCGTGGGTCATGTACGTCGTGGACTTGCTCGGGCCAGATACTCTCCCGCCCTTCCGGCCTCCGGCCAATCTCATCGACCCATGGCCCGATCACACTCGAGGGAAGGTCCGAGGCGCCGGCGATGACGACCCCGTGCCAGCCGTTTGCCAGCCGCTTCTCGATGGCTGCCAGCGGCAGCACCTCGGCTCCGTTGCTTGTCGAGAAGACGATGTAGAGCTGGTCCGCGTTGGGCGAGACGGTACCCAACGCACGGAAGTGGTCTGCGGTGACCGGGAGTCGGCCGAGAACCGGAGTGTCGTCGAAGATCCCCGGCTGGACATGGCTCGCACGATCGCTCGTCTCCCCCTTCGTGATCGGGCTGTCTCTGCCGTCGTGGGGTTCGCACTCGATCTGGTAGGAATGGACAAGGAGCCGGTCGGCGATGAGACCAGGGACCTGAAGTGTGAGGGTGCGGCGGCTCCAGTCAGCATCGGCGAGGTAGGTGACCAGCACACCCGTTGTCCACTGGTCCAGGTTCGCCAGGAAGCCCGTCTCACGGGAGTGCGACGCGTCATCGCCGATTTCCGGCAGGCGCACGATCACGCGCCTCGTGGGCACAGGGGCCGCTGAGGACGCAGCTGTGCAGGCGGCATCCTCCCAGGAGGCGACGAGGCTCTCGGCGCCGGTCACAGCCTGGTGATAACCCTTGCGGTTACTACGGATGTGACGCACCAAGCTGTAGGCGACGTAAGAGCGGTCGCTGGGGCGGCCCCAGCCCTCCGAGGCCCTGCGCTGCCACTCGCCCCACAGCACCTTCACATGCTTCGCAACGTCCGCGCTCTTTCCCAGCACACCGAACACCCCATCATCGAGGGGGAGTTCCGGCTCGCTCATACCGGCCACCGCGGCGGCCAGAAGAAGCCCTGCCGGGTCGACGAACAAGGCCGCCTGCGCCCGCAAGCCCTCTAGGTACTGCTCCTTTACCGACAGCTTCGGTTTCACCCAATCCTCGAGCCAAGGGAACATCATGGCGATGGACCGGGCCTGATGCAGGCTCGTCGCGGCACCGCGCCAGTGAGCGAACACCCGGTCCCGAAGCCACTCTGCTTCGTCCCGCGCCTCCTGTTCGCCGGCGCCGTCCTCCTCGTCGTCGCACTCAGCCTTGGGCTCTGCCCGAAGGAGGTCGGCCGCGGCCTTCAGTTCTTCCTGTTCCCAGCCGTCGTCCGGGTCCAACGCAGTGTAGGAGTGCAGCTGGAATAGCAGGCCTGATCCGCCAAGTGCCCCAAGGAAGATGCCCAGCCCGCTATCCGGCCGCGCCCACGAACCCCACTGCGCACACCGCGAACACAACCGACCGATCGTTACCGAGTTCAGCGGGACTTCTGCCGTCGCCACGTTTTGCGTCCGCAGTTGGGTGCAACTGGGCGTGGCGTGCAGCTTGGCGTTCTTACCTTTGGCCGAATGAACAGTGACCGGGGTCCCCTCGAACGGGCCGAGCGGTACATCAGCGGTCAGCGAGCAATCGAGCATGGGTCCTCCCCTGGTCGGGTTCGGCTCACGAGCCTAGCCCCGGGCACTGACAGTGCCAGCTGGCCCCTCTGGGTTCAGTTGCCGACCATCAACTGCTGCTGTGGTACGAGTACCGAAGAGCAGGACGCAGCCCGTAGTCGCGTTGCGAACCCTTCAGCGGTGCAACATTTGGCCTGCCCGACCGCACGATTTGTAGGACCAGCCTGCTTGCACTCTGCAGCGGATCCTCTTCTAAGCGGTCTTGGCGAAGTTCGCTGCGGCCCCCGTCAGGTCCTCATCCGGC